>NZ_JBJMQP010000255.1:0-1562 GCF_045802625.1 Hyalangium sp.
GTCGCTCGGATCGGGCGGGGCGGGCATCGGTGGGGTCGGTCGGCCGGCCCGCGGCCTACCGGCGGGAGGTGGCGCGGCGTTTCTGGCGATTGGTCGGCGAGGGGTGGCAAACGGCGGCTGCTGGCCGGGAGTGCGGCGTGTCGGTCCCCGTGGCCAGCCGCTGGTTCAAGGACGGTGGCGGCATGGCGCCGATCAGCCTGAACGAGCCTTCTGGTCGCTACTTATCGTTCGCCGAGCGCGAGGAGATAGCTATCCTGCGTGCTCAGGGCGTGGGCGTTCGGAGCGTAGCCCGGAGGCTGCGCAGAGCTCCATCGACGATTTCTCGGGAGATTCGCCGCAACGCTGCGACCCGCGGTGGCCGGTTCGAGTATCGAGCGAGCACGGCTCAATGGCACAGCGAGAGGCGAGCTCGCCGGCCTAAACAGAGCAAACTGGCGGTGAATGGCCGCCTGCGCGACTACGTGCAAGCCAAGCTGAGCGGCCAGGACGATGGCCACCGGCCCGGGTCAACCGTGGCGCGGTGGTGCGGGTGTCGGCGAGTTGGGTGCGCAGGTCGTCGAGGACTGTGGAGCCCAGAGCAGATCGCTCGCCGGCTGCCGTCAGAGTTCCCCGACGATGAGAGCATGCGCATCTCTCACGAGGCGATCTACCAGGCTCTCTACGTGCAAGGACGAGGAGCGTTGCGTCGTGAACTGGCCTCCTGCCTACGCACGGGCAGGGCTTTGCGCAAGCCCAGGAAGCGTCCGGGCGTTCGGGGCAAGCGGCAGATCCCACCCGAGATCTTGATCAGCGAGAGACCGCCCGAAGTCGATGACCGAGCCGTCCCGGGCCACTGGGAGGGTGACCTCATCATCGGCGCGCGATCGTCGGCGGTCGGCACACTCGTGGAGCGCACCACACGCTTCACCATGCTGCTGCACCTGCCTCGTTTGAATGACCTCGCGCCCGCCGCCCCCGGAGAACAGGATCGCGGATGGACCGGGCATGGCGCTCTCGCGGTCCGTGAAGCCATAGCTGGAACGATCACAACACTGCCGGAGCAGCTTCGCCGATCCCTGACATGGGATCAAGGTATCGAGATGGCTCAGCATGCTGAACTGGCTATCGATGCGGACCTGGAGATCTACTTCTGCGACCCGCACAGTCCCTGGCAGCGGGGAACGAACGAGAACACGAATGGGCTTCTGCGCCAATACCTACCCAAGAACAGCGACCTATCGCTGCAGACAGCCGACGACCTCCTAGACATAGCTGCCGCCCTGAACGGGCGTCCACGAAAGACGCTCGGATGGCGAACACCCGCCGAGGCCCTCGACCAGCTACTGTCCACCCCACCGGCTGGTGTTGCGAGGACTCCCTGAATCCGCCGGCACCTGGGAGCTCGAGATGATCAACGGGGTGCCGTGGGCCAGACCACCCGCCTGGGCACACCCCACCCGCCCCCTCCTCCGCAACGCAAGCCACCACTCCCCCACGGCCGCATGACCAGGGGACCCGGCTGCGTCGGTGGGAGCAGGAGAGGAACGCCGGCGCGTCCTACTCACAGCAACGAGTCTCAACAC
>NZ_JBJMQP010000256.1:0-39688 GCF_045802625.1 Hyalangium sp.
CCACGGTCATCCGCGCGTCCGCGAACACCATTCCGGGCGTCAGCGCGCGCAGGCTCATCAGCACCATCTTCGTGTGGGTGTCTCGCAGCGGTCCCGAGTGCTCGCTGGCCAGCAGGTGCTCCACCTCGGCGCGGCCCCGCGCATGGTGCCCCCGGGTGTTGAGCAGATCCCCTTCCGGCACCCAGTGCGTCGCCATGGCCGCCGCGTCATGGCGGTTCCACGCGGCGATGAAGCTGTCGAGGAAGGCCTCGAGCTCGCGGCGCTCGCCGGTTTCCTCCGCCGGGCTCGGCGTCACAGGGTGGCGGCCTCGCCCCAGGGATTCTCCGTCTTGTCCGGCGGGCTCTCATGCCGCGGCTCCTGGGCGCTCGCGGGAGAAGACGCGGCCAGCACCGCGGCGGGCGGCTCCGTGCGCTTGGGCCCCTCCGTCTTCTCGCGGCGCAGCGCCAGCTCGTCTCGCAGGCCTTGGAACATCGAGTCGAAGGCGGCGTACGCCCGATCCACCAGCGCGATGGCCTCGTCCACGAGCCGCGGCGGCATGGGGATGGTGAGGATCCGCGCCTCCATCTGTGACTCGAACACCTCGTGGGCCTGTTCGATGTGCAGGTGGAAGTCCGAGAAGTATTTGAGCTTCTGCGGGCTGTTCACCGCCGCGTTGGTGAGCGCGGCGGTGCGGCCGAAGAAGACATGGCCGGTGGACTCCAGCACCAGCACCAACACAATGCGCAGCCGATCATCCGTCGCGCGGTACACCTCGGTGATGAGCTGGTAGGCGGCATCCCGCGTGGAGGCGCTCGCTCGGCCGTACAGGGCGCTGATGGTGAGGGGCTCCCCCGTCAGCTTCGCGATGTCCTCGAGGAACCAGCGCTCGTGCCCCAGGTCCTCGTCCCGGTGGTGGCGAGCCACGCGCTTGAGCGCTGGGTCCTGCACCATCTGCTCGTTCAGGCGGAGGATGTCCTGGAAGGTCATCACCCAGAAGGCCAGGCGCGGCGCAAAGGAGGCGATCTGCTCCAGGGGACGGTCCATCCGGAGCTCTGTGAAGAACGGATGCTTGGCGAAGTCCGCCTGCTTGGCTTCAATGTGCTCCAGGACATCCCTCATGGCATCCTCCGACCTTTCCAGTGTGCGCTTCGTTGATGTAACGGTTGGAGAGAACCCCGCTGAAGCATTCAACCGCTGCCGGAGAGGGACGGCTTACCAGGTGATGAGATATGTGCACGAGGCATCACCTCGGCGACGGCAACTCCGAGGATCATGCTCGATACGAACCCAGAGTGAATCCTTGGGGCGGTAGCGGTCGCAGATGGCCTCGACCAACCCCAGGTCCAAGTCACAGGGATACGGATTGTCACACCGCATTTTTGCGCTACGCCGGTCCGTCTGCTCGTAGTGATACCCGCCGATCGGATCGCTGCCCCGGTGCGCCATGTGGTAGGCCACGTCGATGGAGCGCAGCCCCTTCTCCAGGTTGTCCACATCCGGGGGGAACTGAGCGTGCTCGGGGATCTTCCGGCCAATGGCCCGCACGGTGCTGGGGCCAATCTTCTCGAAGATCAGCTTGAAGGCGTTGAGCAGGTTGTTGAGCGAGTACCACTGGTCCGGCTTGAGCGGGGTGATGCCGTTCTCCGCGAGGATCCGCAGGGCTCGTGACTGCACCACCTCCATGCCGCCTACGATGGAGAGGATCGCCTGTCCCACTACCTCAGAGTTCGGGAACGAATTGGTCATCGTGGACTCGACCCGGACAGGGCGCGTCTTGGGGGCCGGATCTCGGGCATCTCGGCGATCCCCTGCGCTTCCATTGAAGTGGCTAGAGCCGTCAAAAGCAAATGGTCCGCGATGGAAGGCCCCCTACCGTCAAGCAGGTGACGCGCCGCGGCGACACATGTCTTTGTAACAACGTGTCTGGCCGTGGACTTTCCTCGGCCCTGGAGGCGCAGCCGAGCCGGTCATTCATTCCGGCCATCGGGGCCATTCTGAAAAAAAGTCAGGGCATGGGGGGGAGGATCTGATCCATCGGCATGAGGGCTCCCCCATGAAAACAGGGGGTTGTCTCACGGCATGGCGGTTGCTGAAGGAGTCTGCGCAGGGCGGCGGCGGGTCGGGTGGTCGAGTACGGCACAAGCAACCAGCACCTCAGGGAGACAAGACCATGGCGAAGACTCAGCGGCGTGAGCAGGTCAAGCAGGCGAAGCAGACGAAGGTGGCGCGGGCGACGGCGGAGGGGGTGAAGCCCATGCGCCGGGTTCAGGTGACGCTGGGGGATCTGATCGCGGCGGCCTTCGACACGGTGGGCGGCGAGGTGAAGAAGGTGGCGCGCGTGGTGTCCTCGCCGACGATGACGCTGGCCACCGGCAAGCACATTGTCGTCGTGGGCTGAACCCGCCGTCAGAAGTGCTGGCGCCTGGGGAGGTAGGCGACCGGGAGTGACACCGTGAGACGCATCGTTGATCCCGGCTCCAACTGCTGGCTGCAGGCCGAGGCTGATCAGGCGGGTGTGCTCATCGACGCGCGGGACTACTACCGCGCGTTCTATCGGGCGGCCCGCCGAGCGAAGCAGTACATCGCCATCACCGGATGGCAGTTTGACAGTGACGTCGCGCTGCTGCGCGGCGAGGACGCTCGGGAGGCGCGGGGCGAGGTGAGGATGCTCCCGCTGCTGCGAGAGCTGTGCCTACAGAACCCGGAGCTGCAGATCTACATCCTCGCGTGGGACTTCAGCCTGCTGCTCGCGCTCGAGCGCGAGTGGATGCAGCAGGTGATCTTCAACTGGAACAGCGACCGGATCCGCTTCCGCTTCGATGGGTCGGCTCCGCTGTCCGGGGCGCACCACCAGAAGCTGGTGCTCATCGACGGGCAGCTGGCGTTCGTGGGGGGAATGGACCTCTGCGACTGCCGCTGGGACGACCGCGGCCATCCGGCGCGCTCCTCGATGCGCTGCGACACGGGGCGCGATCCGCACGGCCCCTATCATGACGTGCAGGCGGTGCTCACCGGCCCGGTGGTGGGGCGGCTGGTGGAGCTGTTCGAGGCGCGCTGGTTCAACTCCGGAGGCGGCCCGCTGCGGCTGCCGGCGCCGGTGGCGCGCGATGAGCTCGACGTGGAGGCCACGCTGATGCTGCCGCCGGGGCCGGTGGCGCTCAGCCGGACTTTTGGCAAGACGCTGGTGCCCTTCCAGGAGCCGGTGCAGGAGGTGCGCGCGCTCTACCTGGACGCCATCCGCTGTGCCGAGCGCTTCATCTATCTGGAGAACCAGTACTTCTCCTCGCGCGCCATCTTCCAGGCCCTGGTGCGCCGCATGCGCGACCGGACGCGAGGCCCGCTGCAGCTCGTCTTCGTGCTGCCGCGGCAACCCGAGGCGCTGCGCGAGCAGCTCGCCATGGGCGTGGCCCAGGTGAGGCTGTTGCGGGTGCTGCAGCGCGTGGCGCGGGAGACGGGGCACTCGCTGGGCGTGTACTGCACGGCGGCGCGCACGGAGCAGGGCGAGGACCGGTTCACCTATATCCACTCGAAGCTGATGGTGGTGGACGACCGCTTCCTCACGCTGGGCTCGGCCAATACCACCAACCGCAGCCTCGGGTTGGACTCGGAGCTGAACCTGGCCTGGGAGGCGCGGGAGGAGCAGGCCGGAGACGCGCTGCGACGCGCCATCCGCCGGCTGCGCGTGAGCCTGCTGGCGGAGCACACCGGGCTGCGAGGCCAGGCCGCCGTGCGCGAGCTGACGCACGCGGCGCGGCTGGTGCCCTTCCTGCAGGAGGTGGCGGCGAGCGGGAAGCACCGCCTGCGCCCGCACCCCTTGGAGACGCTGTTCGATCAAAGCCCGCTGCTCAAGCCCTTGGAGCCGGACGAGCTCATCATCGATCCCGAGGAGTCGGTGCTGGACGAGAGCCTCTTCGAGTCGCTGCGACACGAGCAGGGCTTGCTGGCCACCGGCTTCCGGCTGTTGACGCGGTGGTTCATGGGCCTGCCCGAGCGGCCCCACCCCGCGAGCCTTCCGGTGGTGCAGGCTCCCTCCGAGCCCTGAGTCCCCTCGGAGGTCGAGGTGGGTGCACGGCCGACGCCTGCACCCCTGTTGGCTGGGCGAGCGGTGGCCGCATTATTCGCAGGTTTCACGCGCGCGTTCCTTCACGGACCGCGAGGGATGGGTCAGAGTGGCCGGGCATGAATGTCGCCCCGCTCCTCGTCCTGGTCTTCGTGCTGAATTCACCCCCCGCGGAAGGGGGCACCGCTGAAGGCGAAGCCTCTTCCCAGGAGGCTTCTCAAGAGGCTCCCGAGCAGGCTCCCGAGCAGGCTTCCCAGCAGGCTCCTCCGCAGGGGACGTCATTCTTCCTGGGGCTCGAGGCGGGGCCGCTGAGCCTGCCCTCGGGGACGCGGGGGGGGGGACAGGACATCTTCGCGCTCGCCGTGCCGGTGGCGCGCCTGGCCCACGGGGATACCTTCGCCATCGAGCTGGGCGCGCCGCTGCGCTTCCGCCTCATCGATGCCGAGCCGAAGCAGGCCGAGCTGGACTACGGCGGACACCTGCGGCGCGAGGACTGGGACACGCTCAGCGACTATGGCCAGGTGCTCCGCGAGCTGAGCATCGGCCGTGAGAACAACGTGGCCACCCTGCGCGTCCACCCCTTCGAGGCCTTCACGCTCGGCGAGGGGCACCTGGTGGAGCGCTACGACAACCAGCTCTCGCCCGACTATCACCCGACAGGCGCCGAGCTCACCGTCAACGCGGGGCTCGCCACGCGCGTCAAGGTGGTCGCCAGCGACATCCTCGCCGAGCGCCTCTTCGCGGGCGAGCTGCGGCTGGACATCGGCCAGTTCGTGTCCAAGGAGCAGAAGAACGTCGACCGCTACCACGCCATGGCCTCCGTGGCGCATGACTTCGGGCGCGTGGGGGAGGAGCGCACGCAGCCCATCACCGCCGTGCTGGTGAGCGGCGACGCGGCGCTCTACAAGAGCGAGAGCAAGAGCTTCGCGCTCTTCTTCATCGGTGGCGCGGGTACCCGGGTGAACGCGGGCTCGCCGGACGTGGGCGGCTTTGGTGGCTTCTCCATTGGAGGCGACACAGGCCGTGTGAACATCAGCGGCCGGGTGGAGGCGCGCTATGAAGGAGGCAACTTCCGGTTCGGGCTCTTCGGGCCCTCGTACGAGCTGGCCCGCTACTCCGCCACCGGCCTCTCCGAGAAACCCCTGGCCGAAGAGCACATGGATCAGAACCTGGCCGGCTATGCCGAGCTGAAGCTGGGCGTGGGGGAGGATGACGCCGTCGAGGCGATGAGCGCCTCGGCCACGGGCTCCGTGGAGCACTTCACCGTCGGCCGCACCGACACCGACTTCACCCTGGCGCTCAAGTTCCCGGGCCGGAGGACGTTCGCCAACGCGCGGGTCATCATCGTGGGAATCGGCGCGCACCCGCGCTACTCCGTCCACGCCGAGCTCCGTCAGCGGCTCGTCGACTGGTTCTACCTCTGGGGCGCGGGCGGCACTGTTCACTTTCCCCAGCCGGACGGCACGCTGGTCCCTGGCTACACCGCGGGCGCTGGCGTGGGCATGGACTTCAAGCGCTGAGCCCGATTCTGGCGGCTTGACTACAGTTGTAGTCAGGCGTACCTTCTTTCTGACTACAGTTGTAGTCAGCGAGAAGGGTTCATGAAGAAGGCCGTGGGCGATCAAGAGCTGGCGGTGCTGCGGTACGTGGCCGAGCACGGGCCCGTCACCGTGGGCGAGGTGGCCGAGCGCTTCGGCGAGGCGCAGGGGCTGGCGCGCTCCACCATCATCACGGTGATGGAGCGGCTGCGGAAGAAAGGCCACCTCACCCGGCACAAGGTGGAGGGCATCTTCCAGTACAGCTCGCCCGTGCCGGCGGAGGAGCTGCTGCGCGGCGTGGTGGGCGAGTTCGTCCAGCGCTCGCTGGCGGGCTCGCTGTCGCCGTTCGTCACCTATCTGGCCGAGGCCGAGGACGTCTCCGAGGAGGAGCTGCGGCAGCTCCAGGACGTCGTGGCGCGGTTGCGGTCGCGGAAGCAGCGGAAGGAGTGAGCGCATGGGCACGCAATGGCTGATGGATCTCCGCTGGGGACTCTCCGCGCTGGAGGGAGTGTGGCGGGCCTCGTGGCAGGGAGCGCTGTGGGCCGCCCTGGTCTGGGCGTTGACGCGCGTGGTGCCGCGCATGCCCTCGGCGCTGCGCGCGGGCCTGTGGTGGCTCGTCTCGCTCAAGTTCGTGCTGTCGCTGGGAGTGCTCAGCCCGGTGCCGCTCCCGCTGCTGCCGGCGGAGGCTCCCGAGAGCGAGGCCTCCGCGCTTCTTCCGGGGGCCTCGCCCGTCGCGGTGGTGACGGTGGCCACCGCGCGTGCCGGAGCGGCTCCCGAGCACTCGGTGCCCTGGAGACAGGTGGGCATCGCGGCGCTGCTCGCCGTGTGGGGGCTGGGGATCTCGTGGCAGGTGCGCGGGCACCTGCGGGCCTGGGCCTCCATGCGGCGCCTGCGCGCGCGGGCGCTTCCGTTGAGTGAGCCGGAGCTGGAGGAGGTCATCGAGGAGCTGGCCCTCGAGGCGGGTCTGCGCCGCGTGCCTCGGCTCCTGGTGTCTCACGAGGTGAGGAGCCCTCTGGCCACGGGGTTGCTCTCACCCGTGGTGGTGCTGCCCGCGAGGGCGCTCCAGCGCCTGGACTCGGAGGCGCTGCGGATGGCGCTGGCGCACGAGCTGGCCCACTTCCAGCGCCGGGACCTGTGGCTCGGCTGGGTGCCCGCGGTCGCCGAGACCGTCCTGTTCTTCCACCCGCTCGTGCGCAAGGCCGTCCGCGAGTATGCGCTGGCGCGCGAGGAGGCCTGTGACGCGGAGGCCCTGCGCCTCACGGGCGCCGAGCCTGGGGACTACGGGCAGCTGCTGCTCGCCTTTGGTGTCACCCGCCCTCACGGAACCGCCGCGGCGCTCGGCGCTTCCGACCACCTTCACGCGTTGCACAGGAGGTTGACGATGCTGGAGCATGTTGATGTCTCGACTCCCCGAGGCCGGGCCCCGCTGCGAGCAGCCCTGATCGTCCTCGGGCTCGCGGTGCTGGTGCCGTTCCAGGTGGTGGCCCGTGAGCCGGACGCGCCCGCGCCCAAGGTGGCAGCGCCGACCGCGGCCCCTCCGAAGGTGGCCTCGGCTCCCAAGGCTCCTGCCGCGCCGGCGGCTCCCGCAGCTCCCGCGCCGGTGACTCCAAAGGTGGCGAGCGTGCCTGTGCCGGCTCATCCTCCCGTTCCTCCCGTTCCTCCCGTTCCCCCCGTGCCGGTCGTGGCTCCGGTGCCTCCCGTTCCGCCCGTGGCGCCACTTATCGCCATGGCGGACGATGATGACGACGACATGGAGGGCTTCGTCCTGGTCTCGGGCGATAGCGTGACGATGGCGGGCTCGACGTCGGACCTTCGCCGCGCCAAGGCGCTGCGCACCGGGGGCAAGGATGTCCTCTTCGTGCACCGCGGCGACAAGTCCTATGTCATCCGCGACGCGAAGACGCTCGAACAGGTGCACGCTCTCTTCGAGCCGCAGACGAAGCTGGGCACGCAGCAGTCGGAGCTCGGCAAGCAGCAGTCCGCGCTGGGCCTGAAGCAGGCGGAGTTCGGACAGAAGCAGGCGGCCCTGGGCCTGAAGCAGGCCCAGCTCGGCATGAAGCAGGCAGACCTGAGCGTCAAGGCCGCGCAGGCGGCGGCGCAGGCGAACGAGGCCGAGCGCGAGCGCATCGAGAAGCAGATGGAGAAGGACCAGGAGGCGCTGGAGAAGGACCAGGAGGCGCTGGAGAAGGATCAGGAGGCGCTGGGGGCCCAGCAGGAGAAGCTCGGCGAGGAGCAGGAGAAGCTCGGCCAGGAGCAGGAGAAGCTCGGCGAGCAGCAGGAGAAGCTCGCTCGCGAGGGCCAGAAGAAGCTGAAGTCGCTCATCGACGAGGCCATCAGCAAGGGCCTCGCCGAGCCCGTGGAGGCCTGAGGTCCGGCCCGCGGCTGTTCAATAGCGGGGAGCTGGAGACTGTTCCTCCTGAGAAGGCCATGACGGTCCTGGGAGGCTCGCCTAAGGTGGCCGCCCTGGCTGCTCTCGAGGAGGTCTCCGCTCATGACGCTCGCCGTCGCTCCACAGGCCACTCCCGTGTCGTCCCTGGAATCGCTGGTGCGCCGCCTCAAGGAGGGGGCGCACGCCTGGGTGAAGGTGCCGCTGGCCGAGCGCCTCGCGTTGCTCGAGGAGCTGCGGCGCGGCTACCACGCCATCGCCGAGCCCAGCGTCCGAGCCGCCTGCCAGGCCAAGGGCATTGATCCCGAGAGCCCCATCGCTGGCGAGGAGTGGCTGGCCGGGCCGTTCATCGTCCTGCGCAACCTCCGCCTCCTGGTGGAGTCCTTGAAGGACATCCAGCGCCACGGCGTCCCGTACATCCCGCCCTCGCGGCTGAGCACGCTGCCCGACGGGCGGCTCTGTGCGCGCCTGTACCCGGCGAACCTGTTGGACTCGACGCTGCTGATGCGGCACGTGGGCGAGGTCCACTTCCAGCCGGGCGTGACGGCCGCCAACCTCCGCGAGCACCAGGCCTCCTTCTATCGCCGCCCGCATGAGGGCCGGCTGTGCGCGGTGCTGGGCGCGGGCAACGTCAACTCCATTCCGCCCACGGACTGCCTCTACAAGCTCTTCGTCGAGGGCACGGCGTGCGTCCTGAAGATGAACCCGGTGAACGCGTACCTGGGGCCCTTCCTGGAGCAGGCCTTCGCGCCGCTGGTCCGCCGCAACGTGTTCGCCGTGGTGTACGGCGGAGCGGAGGAGGGCTCGGCGCTCGTCAACCACCCGGACGTGGACGAGGTCCACATCACCGGCAGCGACAAGACGCATGACGCGCTGATGTGGGGCCCGCCCGGCCCGGAGGCCGAGGCCCGCCGAGCGCGCAACGAGCCGCTGCTGAAGAAGGCCATTACGAGCGAGCTGGGCAACGTCTCCCCCGTCGTTATCGTGCCGGGCCCCTACAGCGACGGCGAGGTGCGCTACCAGGGCAGCAACATCGCCGGCATGGTGGCCAACAACGCCTCCTTCAACTGCAACTCGGCCAAGCTGCTGGTGCAGCCGCGCGAGTGGCAACGCCGCGGGCAGATGGTGGATGAGGTGCAGACGGCGCTGGGCCGCACGAGGGTGCGCAGCGCGTGGTACCCGGGCGCCGAGCAGCGCTGGAGGCAGTTCACCGAGGGCCGCAAGGGCCTGCGTCTGGTGGGCACTCCCGGCAAGGGGGAGCTGGCCTTCGCGCTGGTGCCGGACGTGGATCCGTTCCAGTCGCAGGACCGGGTCTTCACCCAGGAGCCCTGGTGCACCGTGCTCTCCGAGACGAGCCTGCCGGGCGCGGACGATCCGGTGGCCTTCCTGGAGCAGGTGGTCCCGTTCCTCAATGACAAGGTGTGGGGCACGCTGTGCGCCACGCTCGTGGTGCACCCGAAGTCGCTCAAGGATCCGGCGGTGAAGGCCGCGGTGGAGAAGGCCATCCGCGAGCTGCGCTACGGCTCGGTGGCCGTGAACAACTGGCCCGCCGCCATGTTCGCCCTGGGCAGCCTGCCGTGGGGAGGCCATCCCTCCTCCTCCCCCCAGAACATCCAGAGCGGCATGGGCTGGGTCCACAATACCTATATGTTGGAGCACATAGAAAAGGCCGTCCTCCGAGCGCCGCTGACGGGCTTCCCGCCCTCGCCCTGGATGCCCGGCCACCGAGGGTTGGCCACGCTGAGCCGCCGGCTCGCGGACTTCGAGCTGGCCCCCTCGTGGCTCAAGGTTCCGGCCATCGCCGCCGCCGCCATGCGGGTTTGAGGCGGGTGCGGGTAAGCTGGGGCCACCTTGGCCCTGCCTGTCACTCCCGGCTCTGCGTCGCAGTCAAAGTCTTCACGCTCGGCTTCTTCCGTTCCTCCCGCGAAGCCAGGGGATCCGCCTCGGGTCCGCCTCTTCAACGTGGTGAGCGGCGGGGGGCTCTCCGTCATCGGCGCTCGCAGCGCCGGGATGGGCGACATCTATTACTTCCTCGTCAGCGGCTCCTGGGTGCGGCTGATGGGGGCGTTCGTCGCCGCCTACCTCGTCCTCAACCTGTTCTTCGGCACGGTGTACTTCCTCTTCCAGGGAGTGGGCAACGCGCGGCCGGACAGCTTCATCGACCACTTCTCCTTCAGCGTGCAGACGTTCGCGACGATTGGCTATGGGGCCATGTACCCGTCCAACACCACGGCGCACCTGCTCGTCACCGTGGAGGCGATGTTCGGCATCCTGTACGCCGCGGTGGCCACGGGGCTCGTCTTCGCCAAGTTCAGCCGGCCTCGCTCCCGGGTCCTCTTCAGCGACGTGGCCGTCATCGCCCCGCGCGACGGGGTGCCGACGCTGATGTTCCGCGTCGCCAACGAGCGCAGCAACCACATCGTCGAGGCCAACCTGCGCGTCTTCCTCATCCGCAACGAGGTGACGATCGAGGGCGAGAGCATCCGCCGGATGCATGATTTGAAGCTGGTGCGCAGCAGCTCGCCGGCCTTCATCCTCACCTGGACGGTGATGCACCCCATCACCCCCGACAGCCCGCTGCACGGCGCCACCCCCGAGTCCCTCGCCAGGCAGGGGGCGGAGATCGTCGTCACCCTCTCGGGGCTGGATGACTCGCTGGGGCAGACCATCCACGCGCGCCACTCGTTCCTGGACACCGAGCTGCATTGGAACATGCGCATGGTGGACATCATCCGCGTGCAGCCGGATGGCCGCCGCGTCGTGGATCTCCACCGCTTCCATGATGTGGAGCCGCTGCCTCCCCCCAAGCCTGGGGCCGGCGCGTCGGCGTGAGCTGGGAGAAAAGAGGACGCGCGGCCCAGGGCGAGTAAGCTTCGCGCTCACCCCACCTGGAGGGGTGACGCGTCGACGGAGATGGGATGAGGAAGCCTGCCGCTCGTGGCCAGAAGGGTCGGTCTCGGCCGAGACGGTCCTCCTCGTCCTTTGCCTCCGACCGGGAGGAGCTGCTCGAGCTGCTGCTGCGCGAGGGCATCCGCCGCGAGTCCTCGGCGCCGCGGGGCGCCTCCGCCGGTGAGGACAGCGAGCACCCCTGGAAGCTCGACTCGCTCGGGGTGACGCTGTCCTCGCGGGGCGCGGAGCTGGCGGGGCGGGGCTTGCTCCAGTTGCTGGAGCGCTTCGAGGGGCGACAGCTCGCGACGTTCGGCGTGACGGGCATTCCCATCCTCCAGTCCTGCGTGCTGCTCTCGAAGGGGAAGTACCGGGGGCTGCTGGTCCGTCAGGGGCCGGAGGCGGGGGAGGCTCGCCTGGCCATCGAGGGACGGATGGATCCCTCCGAGCCGGTGATCATCATCAACGACTCGGTGGGGCTGGAGCCCTCGATGGAGGAGTGCACGGCCCGGCTGGAGGCGGCGGGCCTGCGCGTCGAGGGCGGCGTGTGCCTGGTGCGGTTCGGCTACGAGAGCGGATTCTCGCGCATGGCGTCTCGCGGCTACCGGATGGCCGCGCTGTACGACATCTGGAATGATCTCGTGGCCCGGATGCCGGACGAGGAGCCGCTCGCTCCGAATCCCACCCGGGTCCTGCCCCCACACGAGCTGTCCTCCGAGAAGGTTCCCGAGGGGCTGCACCCCGCCGAGCTCGCGCGCCGGGTCATCGCCGAGGCGCTGCGGACCGGGAAGCTGCTGCGTGCGCCTCGACGCATTCAGGGGCGGTACTCGGGCGCGGGCGGTGTCTGGGTCAGCGTGCGGCCCAAGGGCGACGTTCAGCAGCGCCACGCGCGTGCTGGTTTCTGGAGCTTCCCGGAGGAGAAGGCGCCGTCTCTTCCCGTGGCGATCGCCGAGGCCGCGTTCCTGGCGGCGAATGCGCTCAATCAGTCGAGCGCCGAGCCGGTGGCGGCGCTCGAGCAGAGCGCGATCGCGGTGACGTTCTGCTCCGAGCTGGAGGAGTGTGAGATCGGCCAGCTCGACAACGAGCGTTATGGCCTCGTGGTGCGCAGCCGCGAGCGGCCCTTCCTCATGGGCGGCGTCCTTCCGCGGATGCCGGGCATCTCCCATGAGTGGCAGCAACTGGAGAGCGCGAGGACTGACAAGGCGCGGCTGCTGCCGTGGGAGCCGTTCAGCCTCTATCGCTTCCAGGTCCAGAAGGCCGTCGAGCCCGACACGCTCTGGCAGCCGAGCGGTGTCCCCGCCGGGGCTCCTCCGCGCTGGGTGGCCGCCAGCGGGCCCATTGCCGCGCGGGCGCTTGAAGTGGTGCAGGCGATCTCGGAGGGACGAGAGCCCACTCCGGCCAGTCTCCCGGTGCAGCTCGAGGGCGCGGTCGATTCCATCTCCTTGAGTGTCTATCGCCAGGGGCGTCTGGCCGGCACGGCGGAGACTCGCCTCACGCGGCTCGATGACGATCTCGCGAAGCTGGCTCGCGGCGCCCTCACGGATTCAGCCGTTGGAGCCCAGGCCGCTGGCGGCGCGCTCGCGGTGACGGTCTCTCTGCTCCACAACGCAACCGAGCTGGGTCAACTGAACCCGGAAGCTGCCGCCGAGCAGACGCGCCATGCCGAGCAGGCGCTCATGGCGTATCAGGAGGATCGAGCGGGGTTGCTCCTTCCGTCCGTCGCGGTCACCGGCAACCTCTCTCCGGTCGAGTATGCGCGGGCAGTGCTGGCCAAGGCTGGGCTCACCGAGGGCCCCGTCCGGTGGCGCCGCTTCGACTGCGTCACCTGGCTCGCCGATGCTCAGGGGACCCAGCGCGTCGAGCATGGCTTGCCGGTGGGCATTCCGCCGAAGGCGCTCAAGGAACAGACGACGCGGCTGACCCAGGCACTCTGCAAGTTCCTCCTGCGCCACCTGGGAGAGACCACGCGCTACGAGCCGTTCTCCGACACCGCGCACAAGGGGCTCGATACCGCGCTGCTCGCGCATCAGGCCTGGACGATGGCGCGGGCGCATCGGGTGCTCGGACCGGCGCCGCTGGGGCAGGGGGCTCGGACGCTGCTCTCCGCGCTCACCTCGGACTTGGTATTCGATGAGGCCGAGCGTGTCTGGATCCGCTCGGATGCGGGCACGTCTATCTCCGAGGCTTCGTTCGTCCTGCTCGCGTTGCTCGAGACGGGGGATGACGACACCACCGCGGCGACGCTCGCCACGTCGCTCTGGTCGAGCATCAACGCTCAGGGCCGCTTCAGTTGCTACATGGACCCGGCCTTCGACGACGACTCGTTCCAGGATGTCTACCCGGGGCAGGCGCTGCTGGCGCTCGCGCGCGCGGCGGAGAAGAAGGTGAGCGCCCCGGATGAGGCGAAGCTCGCGCTGGCCCGGCGGTTCTACCGCCACCGCTTCCTCTACAAGAGGAGCTGGGAGCAGGTCTGCTGGCTGGCTCAGGCCGCCGTGGCCTGGTGGCGGGTGGACCGGGATGCCGAGGCGGCTCGCTTCGCCTTCGAGATCTGTGACTGGGCGTTGACCCACCAGTCCGAGAAGACGGGCGCGTTCCTCAACGCCCAGCAGCCCGGCTCGCCCGGGTACACCACCGCGCTCTACCTCGAGGCGCTCGCCGCCGGAGCCGAGCTCGCGGCGGGGCTCCGGGATCGTGCGCGTCAGCGGCGCTACCTCGACGCCTATGCGCGAGGGGTGGCCTTCCTCGACTCGCTCGTCCTCCAGGAGCGGGACACGCTGCTCCTGCCGAACCCGCGGCTTGCCATCGGCGGAGTCCGGACGAGCCCCGTGCAGAGCGAGGTCCGGGTGGACTCCGTCCAGCATTCACTGGCGGCCCTGCTGGCTGCTCCGCCGAAGCCCGGACCGGCGGCTAACTCGCGGCGGGCACGGCGTCGGTGATACGCAGGTGCCGGGGCTGCGCCTGGACGCGCTCGAACCAGGCGCGGATGGCGGGGTAGCGGCTCAGATCGAACCGGCCCTCCTCGGCCACGTGCGTGTACGCGTACAGCGAGATGTCCGCGAGGCTGTACTGATTGCCCGCGAAGAACGGGCGCTGCTTCAGCTCGCCCTCCATGACGTCCAGGGCCACGTAGCCCTTCTGGATGCGCTCCTCGAGCTCGCGCTCCTTGCCGGCCGGGACTCCGAAGAAGGAGATCCACGCGCGAGCCACCGCGATGTAGGGCTCGTGGCTGTACTGCTCGAAGAACATCCACTGGAGCATCCGCGCCCGCTCCAGCTTGTCCGTGGGGATGAATGGCGTGCCCTCGGCGAAGTACCAGAGGATCGCGTTGGACTCGGCGAGGAACTTGCCTGGCTCCAGCTCCACAGTGGGAACTCGGGCGATGGGGTTCTTCGCCTTGAACTCCGGCGTGCGCGTTGCGCCAGCCATGAGGTCCATCTCCACCACCTGGAACGGCGTGCCGAGCTGGTTCAGGAGCAGGCGGACCTTGTAGCAATTTCCCGACGGCTGGAATTGGTAGAGCTTGAGCATAGGGCCAGGGAGTCTGCCTCACCGGGGACCTGCCAGGCATGGCCTCCCGCAACCGGTCTGACAGTCAGACTGGTTCATGTCATGCACCACCGGCGGCCATGTGCCGGATTACCGCCCGAAGAAGCCCTTGCGCTTGGAGGGGGGCGGCACGCCCTGGGCGCGCGAGAGCCGCTGGCCGAGGATGCGGCTCATCTCCAGCGCCACCGCCGGGTTGGCCATCACCACGCTGCGGAAGTCCTCGCGGCCCACCACCGCCAGCTCGCATGCGGTGGCCGTCACCGCCGTGGCCATGCGGGGCTCACCGGTGAGCAGCGCCAGCTCTCCGAAGAAGCCGCCCTGGCCGATCGTCCCCACCACCTGGCCGCCATCGCCCAGCATTCGCACCTCGCCCGCCAGCACCACGAAGAAGCTCTCGCCCGGATCGCCCTTCTTGAAGATCTCCGAACCCGCCGGCCGCTGCAGGAACTCCGCGCCGCGGGCCACCGTCACCAGCTCCTGGTCGCTCAGCGGCGCCAGGAAGTCCACCTTGCGCAGCGCTTGCGTGAGCGGGGTGAGGCTGGCGTTCGTGCTCGGCTCGGCCGTGAGGAACTCCACCGCCTGTCCTAGCTGGGAGCGCCGGGCCACCAGGATGACCGTGTTCCCCGCCTTCAGCACCGTGCTCCCGTCCGGCACCACCGTGCCACCCTGCGGATCCACCACGCCAATGAAGAGGCTCTCGCGCGGAAAGCCCTCCAGGCCTCGCACCTGTGCCACCGTCTTGCCCGCCACCAGCGCTCGCGGGTTGATGGCCAGCTCGAACAGCAGCGTGTCCCCGCCCACCAGCGGCAGCGAGCCCGCTACCTGTGGAAAGTCGATCGCCGTGGACATCTTCGCCACCACCACCTCGGCCTCGGCGACCAGCTCCTTCACGCCGGCCAGCCGGTAGGCCTCGCGGTAGCTCGTGTCCAGCATGCGCACCATCACCCGCGCCGGGGACACGCTGCGCACCAGCATGGCGAAGGCCAGGTTGTCCGGGTCTCTCGGCAGCACCCCCGCCGCCACGTCCGCCGTGGCGATGCCCGCGGCCTCCAGCACCTGCGGGTTGGTGGAGTCCCCGCACACCGTCACCACGCCCACCTCCTCGAAGAGCCGGGTGCAGGTGCTCGCGTCCCGCTCGATGACCGTCACGGCGTGCTGATCGGCCACCAGCCGCGCCGCCAGCACCGAGCCCACCCGGCCCCCGCCCGCGATGACGATCTTCATTCCTTCCACCCTCCCTGCGAGTCTCCGCCGCCCCCGTGCCCGTGCAGCGCGTGCTCCAGCTCCAGCGTGCGCTCGTCCAGCCGCGCCAGCATTGCCTCCGCCGTGCTCTCCGGGATCAGCCCGTTGCGCCGGGCCCCCAGCAGCGCCGTCCGCTCCGCGTCGATGAGGCGCCGGCGCACGGCGATCAAGCTCCGAGCGCTCTGCGCCAGGTGCTGCTCGTTGAGCCGCCGCAGCTCCCGCTCCGCCCGGGCGATGTTCACCTGATAGTCGCTGCGCAGGTGCTCGTACGCGGCTCGAGGCACCAGCCCCTGCGAGTGCAGCGTCTCCAGCTCATGGTGCGCCGCCCGGCTGGAGATGAGCCGCGCCTGCTGCTCGGCCACATCGAGCGCCACCGGATCCTGCTCGATCAGCCCCATGCTCCGCAGCGCGCCACTGAGCAGCAGCCCCTGGCCCACCAGCGAGAAGAAGGTGACACCGAAGGCGATGGCCACCAGCAGCTCGCGAGACGGGGTGCCGTCCGGCAGCCCCAGCACCAGGCCGATGGAGAGCGCGCCCTTGATGTTGCCCACCAGGAAGACGTGCTGCCAGCGCAGGGGCACCGAGGCCGCCGGGCGCAGCCAGCGCAAGAGCAGGAACGGCACGTAGATGGCCACCGCCCGCCCCCCGAACACGCACGCGAACGCGATGCCAATCTCCGGCAGGTGCGCCAGCAGCACCTCGGGCCGCGTGGTGAGCCCCACCGAGAGGAACAGG
This sequence comes from Hyalangium sp., assembly GCF_045802625.1. Taxonomy (NCBI): domain Bacteria; kingdom Pseudomonadati; phylum Myxococcota; class Myxococcia; order Myxococcales; family Archangiaceae; genus Hyalangium; species Hyalangium sp. Next base: position 16,373 of record NZ_JBJMQP010000256.1, read on the forward strand.
AACGTGTTCACCCCGAACGCGGCGTACTCCCAGAAGGTGTGGATGGCCACCTGGCTCTGCGGAGAGACCTCCCGGCGCAGCGCCACGCCCACCGTGAGGCCCGCGGTGACTCCGGCGATGGCTCCGGACAGGTGCACCTGCTCGGCCGCGGCGAAGGAGGCGAACGCCAGCGCCGTCGTCGCCATGATCTCCGCGAGCGGATCCTCCGTGCGGCGGATGACGAAGCTGGCCACCAGCCCCAGCGCCAGCCCAATCACTCCGCCGCCCACGCTGGCCAGCACCACCCGTCCGCCCAGCAGCCACGGCGAGGGCGCCTGCCCCCCCGCCACCACCGCGGCGATGGCGGCGTAGGCCACCAGCGCGGTGCCGTCATTGAAGAGGCTCTCGCCCTGCATGATGCCGCTCAGCCGCTGCGGCACCGGCGCCCGGCGGAACGCGTAGAGGATGGAGACCGTGTCCGTGACGGAGAGGATGGAGCCCAGCAGCAGCGCCGGGCCCCACGCCAGCTTCAGCAGCTCATGGAGCGCCGCGCCGGTGGCGCCAATGGCCAGCACCATGCCCAGTGTCGCCAGCATGGCGATGGGCCCCGCGTTGGCGCGCACGTTGCCCAGATCCGCGGTGATGCCGCCCTCGAAGAGCAGCGCCGGCAGGCACACCAGGAACACCACCTCGGGCTGGAGTGGAGGCACTCCCGGCAGCAGGTTCCCCACGGAGATGAGCAGGCCGCCCACGACCAGCGCCACGTTGTAGGGGATCCGCGCGCGCTTGGCGGCGATGGCCACCACGATGGCCACGACCATGAGGCCGATGACGATGGGCATCTCCACGCAGCCGCACCCTAGCGCACCGGGGCCAGCTGGACCCGAGACGTTGGGCTGTGGGCGACACTTGAAATGCTGACTGCGAGAGGGGGGCTAGACGCACCGATAGTTTAATTCTTACTATTTGGGAAAATCTGAATACACCGCGTCCGACAGACCTGACCCCCCGGAGGTAGCCGATGCACTCGTCGCTGCGAACCACCGCCATCCTGCTTGGGATGTGCGGCCTCCTCTCCGCTTGCGGAGATCCCCTCGGACAAGCCTCATCGCCCTCGGGAGGGACCGCCGCTCGAAAGGAAGGGCTCGGAGCTCAGGCGAGTGTGTCCAGCAAGCTGCTCCGAGCGGGCAAGAGCGCCGTCCCCGAGCGCTACATCGTCGTCTTCGAGGACTCGGGGGACCACAGCCTGCGGGCCTCGCCGCTGGAGGTGAGCAAGGCCTCCGGCGCGTTGGCGGCGCAGTACGGCGGCTCCGTGCGGCAAGTGTTCTCGCACGCGCTCAAGGGCTATTCCGCCGCCATGTCGGAGGCCCAGGCGCTGCGCCTGAGCGAGGATCCGCGCGTGCGCTACGTCGAGCAGGACCGGCTCTTCACGCTCCACGGCACGCAGACGAACCCGGACTGGGGATTGGATCGCATCGACCAGCAGGACACCAACTACGACAACCTGTACCACTACGAGTACACGGGCGCGGGCATCCACGTGTACGTGCTCGACACGGGCGTGCGGAGCACCCACAGCGAGTTCGCCGGCCGCATGGGCGCCGGCTTTGACTCCGTGGGTGACGGCCTGGGCACCGAGGATTGCCAGGGCCACGGCACGCACGTGGCCGGCAGCATTGGCGGCACCATCTCCGGAGTGGCCAAGGGCGTGACGATCCACCCGGTGCGTGTCCTGTCCTGCGCGGGAGAGGGCACCGGCGAGCAGGTGCTGGCGGGCATGGACTGGATCGTCGCGAACCATGTGTCCCCGGCGGTGGTCAACATGAGCCTGGGCGGCGAGGCCGAGCAGTCCATCGACGACGCGGTGGCCCAAGCCGTCGCCGCGGGGATTGTCTATGTCGTCGCCGCGGGCAACGACAGCGCGGACGCCTGCACCGAGTCGCCCGCCCGCGCGCCGCAGGCCATCACCGTGGGCGCCACGGACTACTTCGACTCGCTGACCTACTACTCCAACTTCGGCACCTGCGTGGACATGTTCGCGCCCGGGGATGAGATTGAATCCGCCTGGTACACGAGCGACACGGCCACCGAGGTGCTCAGCGGCACCTCCATGGCCACGCCTCACGTGACTGGCGCCGCCGCGCTCTTCCTGGAGGGCCACCCCACCGCGACCCCGGCCGACGTGCAGCGGGAGCTCGTCAACCGGGGCACGCACAACGCCATCTCGTACCTCGACGACGCCTCGCCGAACGTGCTGCTCTACACGGGCTGCATGGGCTCGACTGATGCCGTGCCGCCCCAGGTGACGCTCACCGCCCCGGCCGGGGGCGCCACGCTCACCGGCACCGTGACGCTGTCCGCCACCGCGAGCGACGACGTGCTCGTCTCCAAGGTGGAGTTCTACGTCAACGGGCAGCTGGTGGGCACCGACACGAGCGCGCCCTATTCGATCTCCTGGAACAGCGCTGACGAGGCCAGCGGCCCCGCCACCATCACCGCGCGTGCCTTCGACGGCGGCTGCAACAGCCAGGACTCGTCCGTGTCCGTCACCATCCATAACGCGGGCAGGGCGTCCTACGACGCGACCCTGCACGCTCCGTTCTGCAGCGAGCCCAGCAGCCAGTGTGACTCTGGGAGCCTGCTCGCCGGACGCGGGATCCTCGGCCCCGAGCTGCACGCGCCCAACACGTTGAACAACTCCTGCCTGGATGGCAACGAAGGCTACTACCAGCTGGATCCCTCGCTGGAGCGGATCAAGGTGATCAAGGATGACGGCAGCCTGCTCGCGGGAGGCAAGCAGGTGCGAGTCGAGGTCACCTTCAACGCGGGCTTCGACTCCAACCTGGAGCGCCTGGAGCTCTACGGCGCGGGTGACGCCCTCAACCCTGTCTGGACCCACCTCACCACGATCAGCCCCCTGGACTTCGGTCCCAACACGCTGTCCGCCAACGTCACCCTCCCGCGCGGGACCCTGCAGGCCATCCGAGGCGTCTACCGGTACGGCGGCGTCGCCTCTCCCTGCCCGGGCGGCACCATGGATGACGTGGATGATCTCGTGTTCGCGGTGAGCCAGGAGGCGGACACCCAGCCGCCCACCGCCACGCTGACCGCTCCCGCGGCGGGCGCGACGATCTCCAAGACGGTGACGCTCACCGCCGCGGCGAGCGACAACTTCGGCGTCACCCAGGTCGAGTTCTACGATGGTACGGCGCTGCTGGGCACCGCCACCGGCGCGACCTTCAACCTCTCTTGGGACACGCGCACTGCGGCCAACGGGGCACACTCGCTGACGGCGCGGGCCTACGACGCGGCGGGCCTTACGGGCACCTCGCCCGCGGTGAACGTGACGGTCAATAATGACGCGACGCCGCCCACCGTGGCCTTCACCGCGCCCGCTGCCGGAGCCACCCTCACGGGCAGCTATACGGTGACGGCGACGGCGACCGACAACGTGAGCGTCACCAAGGTGGAGCTCTATGATGGAGCGACCCTGATCAACTACGACAGCACCGCGCCGTACTCCTTCCTCTGGAATACGCGCCAGGTGCCCAATGGCAACCACACCCTCACCTTGAAGGCGTATGATCCGACGGGCAACGTCGGCACCGCGACGCTCACCGTGAGGACCGACAACGATCTCATCCCGCCCACCGTCGCGCTGACGGCCCCCGCCCAGGGCTCGACCCTGACGGGCACCGTCACCTTCTCGGCCAACGCCAGTGACGACCACGCCGTCACCCAGGTGACCTTCTACGTCGGCAACATCCAGGCGGGGAGCGTCTACTCGGCCCCGTACAACATCACCTTCAACACCCGGAGCTTCCCCAACGGCGCCAAGGTCATCACCGCCAAGGCCTACGACGCGGCGGCCAACGTGACCACCTCGAGCGCGGTGAACGTGACCTTCGACAACGATGTCACCGCTCCCACGACGACTGTGACAGCGCCGGCGGATGGCTCGACGGTCTCCGGCACGGTGACCATCACCGCCACCGCGAGCGATGACCGGGGCGTCGTCTCCCGGGTCGAGTTCTACGCGAACGGCGTCAAGCTGGCGACCGCGACCAGCGCGCCCTATAGCTACGCCTGGGATACGACGAAGTGGTCCACGGGGGCCTATACGCTGAAGACCTATGCCTTTGATCCGGCGGGAAACCAAGCCACCAGTAACTTCGTGAGGGTGACGGTGACTCGATGAGATGCCCCGAGTAGGTTGCTCGGGAGTCCTGAGAAGTCCTGGCCCCTCCTTCGCTTCGCGCGGGGGAGGGGTTGTCGTTCGTGCGCCCTGGAGGGAGGGGAGAGGGTTACGAGACACTTCAATCCTGGTCTTCGAACATCAGGAAGCCGGTTGCCGACGTGAGCTTCAGCGCTTCAGGCGCAGGATGAGATCCTTGCGCGAGCCGCAGTCGCCGCGCCCGTCGCAGTTGCTGGTGGTGACGTACAGGTGCCCGTCCGGCCCCATGAGGACATCGCGCAGCCGTCCATAGGTGCCTCGCAGATAGACCTCGTGCTTCGCGACGCGGCGGGGATCCTGCGTGTCGAACACCACGCGGTGCAGGTGCCGCGAGCCGAGCGTGCCCACCAGCAACGAGCCCATCCACTCGGAGATGGCGTCACCGGTGTAGATCGCGGCGCCTCCTGGGGGCATCGCGTCGTTGAAGGTGAGCGATGGCGTCACCAGGCCCTGCTTCGTGTCGCAACTGTAGATGTCTGGCCAGCCCAGGTTGTCGCCCGCATGGGCCACGTTGATCTCGTCATGGCCCTGGCGCATGAGCTCGCCGCTGGGCCCGTGGTCCGTGAGGTAGAGCGTCTCCCGATCCTTCCAGTCCCAGCCCTCTGTGTTGCGGAGGCCCAGGAGGAACACGGGCGAGCCGGGGAAGGGATTGTCCGACGGCGCCTGTCCGTCCGGAGTCAGGCGCAGCAGCTTGCCCGCGGGGCTCTTCGGATCCTGCGCGAGGTCCGGGTTGCGCGAGTCTCCCGTGCCTACGTAGAGCATGCCGTCCGGCCCGAAGCGCAGCCGCCCCCCATCGTGGTAGACGGCGGTGGGGATGCCGTTGAAGATGACGCGCTCGAAGGTGGCCGAGGTGTGGTCCTCCGAGAGCACCCAGCGCTCCACGGCGGGAGAGGCGCATGGCCTCCCTATGCCCGCTCATGACGCTGCTCGCCATCGAGCCCGGCAGCGATCGTCTGGCGAAGAACGCCGCCGTGAAACCGTTCGGACCGCTCTCTCGTATTGTGCGCGCGTGAACTCCCGAATCGTTCCGCTGCTGCTGCTGCTGGTTGCCTCCTGCCATGCCTCCACGGGGCCGGGAGGACTCGTCCGCTCGGGGACCCCCGACGAGGTGAACATCGTCCGCGCCCGCGAGCGCGGCCTCACCCAGGCCTTCACCTGGGAGGAGTGGGGGCCGGAGGCGTTCGCCCGAGCCAGGCGCGAGGGGCGCTACGTGCTCATCGATGGCGCCGCCGAGTGGTGCCACTGGTGCCACGTGATGGACGAGACGACCTATCGGGATCCCGAGGTCGGCCGGATCCTCCATGAGCGCTTCGTGACGATCCGCGTGGACGTGGACGCCCGCCCGGATCTCGAGGAGCGCTGGTCGGACTACGGCTGGCCCGCCACCATCCTCCTGAGCCCCGACGCCGAGGAGGTGGGCAAGTACCGCGGCTATCTCGCGCCCGATCGGTTCCTCGAGCTGCTCCGGCGGGTGGAGGCGCTCGCGCGGGAGAGACAGGAGGCCGGCGCCTCGCTGGCGGTGGACGTGCCGGCCACGCCCGCCATGCTGCCCTGGGTGTCCACCTCCGTCCTCCAGCGCATGGACGCGACGTATGACGAGGAGGAGGGGAGCTGGGGCTCCTTCCAGAAGGTCCCCATTGGACAGAACCTCGAGTTCGAGGTGCGCCGCGCCACCCGGGGGGACAAGGGCGCCCGCGAGCGGGTGAACTTCACCCTGGCCCACCAGCACCCCATCCATGATCCGGTCTGGGGCGGCGTCTACCAGTACTCGGCGGCGAGCCACTGGAACGCGCAGCATTACGAGAAGCTGATGACGCTACAGGCCCCCAACCTGGAGGCGTACGCCCGAGCCTGGGCACTCACGAAGGATGCCCGGGTGCTCGACGAGGCCCACGCCATCGCCCGGTACATGGAGACCTTGCTGGGCGCGCCGGACGGCACCTTCTATACGAACCAGGACGCCGACGTGGGAGCCCATGACCGGACCGTCCCCTTCGTCGACGGCCACGTGTACTACGCGAAGGACGAGGCCGGCCGCCGGGCGCTCGGGCTGCCCTGGGTGGACACCCACGTCTACTCCCGCGAGAACGGGCTGGCCATCTCCGCGCTGCTGGCGCTCCATGAGGTGACGGGCGAGCCCGAGCTCCTCGCGCGTACTCGCACGGCCGCCGACGCCCTGTTGTGCAGCCACGTGCGAGAGGGCGGCACGGTGTGGCGCGAGGCCTCGCACCACGCTGGCTCCCGCTACCTGGGAGACGCGGCGTCGCTGGGCCGAGCACTCGCGCTGCTGGCAAAGCGGACTGGAGAGGCGCACTACCGCGAGGTCGCCCTGAGCGTGGGCGAGCGGCTCCTGCGAGACTTCGGGGCTCCGGAAGGTGGGGCGCTGTTCGGGGCGACGCCTGACTCGGATGCCGTGGGAGTCTTCGCCCAGCGGGAGCGGCCCTTCGACCAGAACGTGGCGGCGGCCCGCTTTCTCGCAGCGCTCCACGCGCTTACAGGAGAGGCCCGGTGGCGGGAGCGTGGGCGCGAGGTGCTTGCCGGCATCTCGACGGCCCGAGGCATCGCCGGGCAGGGACGCATGGTGGGCGAGTACCTGCTCGCCGCGGATGAGCTGGGCGTCATCCCCTGGCCTGGCGGCTGAGCGGGCAGGAGAGTGGGGCTTCGCTCCTCGGGCCGAGGGGTATGTGTTGTCACCGCTCGGCGCGTGGGCACTTTGCACTGGGAAGCAAATACCCATTCGCGAGGGAGAACGGCGATGGCTCGAATCATGTTCATCGTGGGCTCGGACTTCGAGGACTCGGAGTTCCGCGTGCCGTATGACCGGGTCAAGCAAGCAGGCCACGAGGCCGTCATCGTCGGCCTCGAGGCCGGCAAGCAGCTCAAGGGCAAGAAGGGCAAGGAGACCATCACCGCCGAGAAGTCCGTGAAGGACGTCTCCGTGGATCAGTTCGACGCGCTCGTCATCCCGGGCGGCTACTCGCCGGACCACCTGCGGATGGACTCGGGCATGGTGGGTCTGGTCCGCGCCTTCTTCGAGAGGGACAAGCCCGTGGCCGCCATCTGCCACGCGGGCTGGATGCTGGCCGAGGCCGACATCGCAGACGGGCGCACGCTGACGTCCTGGCCCTCCATCAAGACGGACCTCATCAACGCGGGGGCCCACTGGGTGGACCGGGAGGTGGTGGAGGACGGCAACCTCATCACCTCGCGCAAGCCGGATGACCTGAAGGCCTTCTGCGACGCGCTGCTGCGGCAGATCGATCAGGGCATCTCCGCGCGCATCGGCGGGGGCGCCGGGATGGAGGCGGAGCAGCCGCTCGTGCACTGAGCGGCTACGCGGCCGCGGAGGTCATTTCGTTGAACCTCCCGGGGTTGGCGGGGGCGTGGTGGGCCACGCGCGGCAGGTGGAGGGTGAAGCACGAGCCCTTGCCGGGCTCGCTCTCCACCTCGATGCGGCCGCCTTGCCCGGTGACGATGCCGTGGGCCACGGCCAGCCCCAGCCCTGTCCCCATCCCTGGCTGCTTGGTGGTGAAGAAGGGCTGGAACAGGTGGTGCAGGGTCTCTGGAGTCATCCCCGTCCCTGTGTCGCGGACCTCCACTCGCACCCCGTTGTCCTCCCGGCGCGTGGACAGCTGGACCACGCCTCCGATCTTCGTGGCCTGCCCGGCGTTGACCAGCAGGTTCACCAGCACCTGGACGATCTGCCGAGGCCGGCCCACCACCACGCCCACCTCGCCCAGCTCCACCTCCACCCGGCAGTGGTTGAGCTGCCCCTGGGCGATGCGCAGCGCGGACTTCGCCTCGGCGTTCAGGTCGTACTCGGCATGGACCTCCGGGTCGCCTCGCGCGAAGTACCTCAGGTCCGACACGATGGCGTTCACCCGCTTGATGCCATCCAGCGTCGCGGGCAGCACCTCCTCCACGTACTCCTTCAGCAGCTCGGGCGAGATCGGCTGCCGCTGGAGATCCTTGAACAGCGAGTGGACATTGCTGGTGACGAACGCCATCGGGTTGTTGATCTCGTGCGCCACGCCGGCCGCCATCATGCCCAGGCTGGAGAGCTTCTCCTGCTCGAAGGCGCGCTCGTGCAGCACCCGCAGCCGGCCTCGCGTCTTCGTGAGCTGCTCACGCTGCTGGATGATGTGGTCCAGCGACTGCTGCAGCAGGTCGGCCCGCTTCTCCGTCAGCAGGAAGGTCAGCACTCCGATGAGGCTGAAGGACAGGGGCTGGAAGGGGTCCACCCCGCTCAGCAGCGCCGCCCCGTCCATGATCGCCAGGAAGACGAAGGCCCGGAGCCGCCCCCGCCCGTCCAGCCCGTACAACCAGAGCATCGCGAAGGGGACATAGGTCCACAGCAGCAGGCTCCAGCCCGCGATGAGCCCCAGCCCCACCAGGCCCGACAAGTTGATGGCCATCCGGCTCCACTCCACCACGTGGGCAGAGAGCCACCGGTGGAAGAGCTTCGAGAGCAGGATATTGGCGAGGATGCGCGAGGTGTTCAGGGCGAAGGACCAGGCCATCAGCCGCCACTGCCCCAGGTACTGCAGGGTGATGGCGCCGGAGAGCAGGAAGCTGCCCTTCACCATGAGCGGATGCAGCCCGCGGACGACCTGCTCGGGGTCGAGCACCTGCGGAGCCTTCGGTGGGGAAGAACTCATGGGCGTGCTCCAGACTGTAGGGGTACGGCCCGCGTGCCGGGCCAACCCAAGACAGTGGGTGGAACTCAAGCCAGAGGTGCTGTTTCCAGGTGGCCCCCCCACTACCGGGCTGCCCAGAGTTTACTGAGAGCCAACGCCCCAGCCATCTCAGCGGCGTGCGCGGGTTCAGCGGCTGACACTCCATGGGTGGGAACAGCATCCACGGAGCTCTCTCCAGCGCCGCGGAGCTCAGGCAGGAAACGGCTCACCCTCGCCCCGGCTCCTCCGCCCGCTCGAAGGATGACTTGAGGAAGCCGAGCACCCTGGCCGCATAGGCCCCTGGATCGAGCACGTGGTTCGTCAGGTGCCGCCCCTTGCGTACCCTCCAGATGTCCCGCGGGCCCGCGCAATGGGTCAAGACGAAGTCGCACGACAGGTTGACGTCGAAGTAGAGGTCCTGCTCGCCGACGACGAGCAGGACAGGCGTCTTGGCCAGCCGCGCCGCCGAGTCCTTGGCGCGTTGATACAGCTCATCGCTGCGCGTCCACCACTCGATGAGGCGGGTCGCGAGGGCATCCAGCCCACGCCGCACGAGCTCCAGGCGGTGGCCGCGGCGCTCGCGCTCGAGCACTGTCCCGATCATCTCCTTCCACTCGATGAGCGGCGTGCTGTCCAGCACCACGGCGCTGTAGGGCCTGTCGCAGTACCCCGCGTGCGCAATGGCCATGTTTCCGCCGAAGGAGTATCCCAGCAGCCCCACCCGCTGCCGGAGCTCTGGCTCATCCCGGAAGCGCTCGTCGACGTAGTCCGAGACCGCCTCCAGGTCCATCAGCGGCTCCCAGATGCTGTTGAAGGCCTTGCGGTGGGGGCGCGCGCTCTCGCCGCACCCGCGGAAGTCGAAGGTGACGACCACCAGCCCGCCCTCCAAGAGCAGCTTCACCTGGGACAGCACCCGGCCCTTGTTCATGCCAAACGGATGGCAGACGATGACCATGCCCATCGCCCGAGTCCCCGGAGTGAAGAGCCACCCCCGGATCCGCACTCCATCCCGGGCCTGCACCTCGAAGCGCTCCGGCGAGAGCCCCTGGTCCTCTGGGAGCCCCACCAGCGTCATGCTCGGGGGATACACGAACCGGATGAAGGTACGCCCGATATAGACAGCCCCCAGGGCCGCTGCCACCCCGGCCGCCGCGAGCACAACCCACGCAATCACGCTCGCTCCTGCCGCCGAGGCAGCTTGATGTTCACCTGCGTGTCCTTGAGCAGCGGTTGCCACGTCTGCGGATCAATCAGCTCCGAGTTGGTGAGGAAGTTCGGGTGGGTCCCCCGCTTGTCCGGATGGAAGGTGAGGTACAGGTGGCGGGAGGGCATGTCGCTGGACACCTCCACCCGGCACTCGATCTCTCCGATGGTGTTGTACAGGCGGATGCGCTCCCCCGTCTTCAGCCCCAGCTTCTGCGCGTCCAGCACGCTCATGTACACGCTGTTCTCGTCCGGCCAGCGATCCTGCCCCGTCGCCGTGGACGAGTTGAACATCGCCACGTTGTTGGCGTACGTGCCCTTCCCCATCCCTCCGCGGCCCGTGATCAGCGTGAAGCTCTCCGCGTCCCGCTCGTTGAAGGGAATGAGCCGCTCGGGGGGAGGAATGTGAAAGACGGCTTTGTGGAGCTCCGCGCGGAACACCCCAGGAAACACCGCGCCGTCGCCGCCCTCCTCCGGCACATAGCGCCGGCTGCCGGCCCACTGCACCCCCTCGCCCGCCCGGATCCTGTCGAAGGTGATGGGCTGCCCCTCGCTGTCGATGAACTCGTTGTAGAAGCCCTTCGAGGCCCGGAGGATCTCGTTCCACACCGCCTCGTTCCGCGGCTCTCCGGTCTCATCCACCGGGAAGGCGAAGGCCTGATCCAGGCTGTGCTTGAACAGATCCAGGTTGCCCTGGCGCACCAGCTCGTCCACCTGCGTCTGACCCAGGCTCGCGTCCGGCGAGACCGCCGTATTCTCCTCCAGGCGCTCGGCGATCCGGCGGGCAACGCTGCAGACGATGCGCACGTCCCCCCAGGCCTCGAAGGGCGGCTCCTCCACCTTCTGGAGGTACTGGAGCCGCCGCTCGCCATTCAGGAAGATGCCGGAGCTCTCGTGCTTGGTGCGGACGGGCAGGATGATGTCCGCGTACTCCAGGATCTCCGGGTTGTAATACGCATCCGCGTAGATCAAACAGACATCCGCCAGCTTCTCCCGCCACCGCGCCAGGTTGGGGAAGTTCCGCGCCGGGTTGGTGCCAAAGACAAACAGCGTGCGCAGCCGGGGCGAGGTGGCGAAGGACGCCACCGGCAGTCCAGGCACCTCGCTCAGCTTCCACCCCGGGACGCCCCAGATCTGCGCCATCTTCTCGCGGTGCGCCTTCTCCGCCACCCGCATCCGGAAGGGCAACAGCCGCCCGGAATAGCCGAGCGCCAGCTCCCCTGACGCATTCGACTGTCCGGCCAGGCGCACATGCCCGCGTCCGGGCTGGCCAATGTTCCCCGTCAACAGGTTCAGGTTGAGGATGGAGGCCACCCCGCTGCTGCCGGTGGTCTGGTTGATTCCCACCGAGCTGGTGGTCACCACCTTCCGGGTCCGCCACAAGTCGACGACACGGGAGATGCGCCGCCCCATCTCCTCGTGGGAGAGCTCCGGCGGGGTGATCTGCGGCAGCACCTGCTCCAGCGTGAACGGGCCCCGGCGCAGAAAGTCGATGAAGGCCGCCGAGTTGCCCGCCTCCAGGTACTTCGAGACATAGCCGCCGTTATGGGCCGCCTGATCGATGAGGGCGCGGGCGATGGCGCAGTTGAGCAGCACGTCACTGCCGCTCTTGATGGGCAGGTGGATGTTCTCGGGGTTGTCGGCGAGCAGCAGCTCCACGGTGTTGGTCCGCCGGGGATCCACCACCACCTTGATGGCCTTGCGGTTGCGGCGCAGGTACTTCTGGAAGACGGTGGGGTGGTTGATGGCGGGGTTGTGGCCGTAGATGAAGATGGCCTCGGCGTGCAGGTAGTCCTCGTAGCAGGAGAACGGCCCCTCGTTGCCGAAGACCAGCTCGTGCCCGCCCGCGTTGTTGGACAGGCACTGCTCGGCGTTGGAGCAGATGTTGTTGGTGCCCAGGTGCCCCTGGAAGAACTTCTTGGTGACCCAGAGGGCCTCGAGCGTCATCTGCCCCACGCCATAGAAGGCCAGCGCGTCGCGTCCGAACTCCTGTCTGTCCGCCAGGATGGTGTCCGCGATCATGTCGATGGCGTAATCCCAGGAGATCATCTCCCAGCCATACGGCGTGCGGATCAACGGCGAGGTGAAGCGCTTCACCTCCCGGGGGGTTGAGTCGAAGTGCTCCCGGAAGAACGTGGCCCCCTTGACGCAAGTCCCCAGCGTCCCCGAGCCCCGCACCTTCCCATCTTTGAGGACGGTGACCTGGTCCACCACACCGCAGAAGGTACACAGCGTCTTGGTCTCGTCCACGTTCGTATTCCTCGACGAAGGGGCACCGCCCCTCCCCGCGCTGGGCGGGCTAGGTTGCGCTGCTTGCCGCCTGGCGCCGAAGCAACTGCGAGAGGTGGGTGGCACCCATGGACCAGCCTCCGTCGATGGTGAGCTCCTGCCCCGTCATGTACCGGGCGGCGGGAGAGAGCACGAGGAACCGGATCAGATCCGCGACCTCCTGGGCGGTGCCGAGGCGCGCCAGGGGGATCTCCGCGGCGATGGTCTTCTTCAGCTCCTCTGGCAGCTTCGCGGTCGCGCCGGCCTCGATGAAGCCGGGCGAGACGAGGTTGCAGGTGATGCCGAAGGGCGCCACCTCCATGGCCAGGGTGCGGGTGAAGGCCGCCACGCCAGCCTTCGCCGCGGAGTACAGCGAGAGCCCCGCCAGCGCGTGCCCCGCGGTGGCCGAGCCCACGTTGACGATGGTTCCGCCGCCCGCCTTCATCAGGGAGAAGGAGGCCGACCGGCAGACATTCACCACGCCCTCCAGGTTGTCCCGGATGACGGTGTCCGCGCCCGCGCCGGGCTGAGGGCCGCCGCCAAAGGCCACCGTCCCGAAGCAGTTCACTACCGCCGAGAGCTTGCCCACCTCTGTCCGCGCCTGCTTGAAGAACGCCTTGCAGGACTCGGCGGAGGTGGCGTCGATGGAGTACGCATGGACCGGCTGGTTGGCCGCGCGGCGCGCTTCCACCACCCGCTGCGCCGCCTGATCCGAGCTGTGCCAGCCCAGCACCAGCGGGGCCGGCACATCCACGAGCGCCTGGGCGACAGCCTCTCCGATGCCGCCCAGGCCGATGATGACGATGGCGTTCATGAGGGTTGTCACACCATCGTCCGGCCGGAGGTGCCCACCACTTCGTCCCGGGCCTCGCGCGCGAGCTGCTGCGACACCAGGTTCTTGTAGATGGCCTTGAAGTGGCGCGTCTTCTTCAGCGAGAACTCGCGGGTGTAGAAGCCCCGGTAGACGCTGAGCGCTCCCTCCTCCAGCTCCTCGGGCTCCATGTGGGCCGGCTTGAAGACGCTGTCGAACACCGTGTAGTGCGACCACGGCTTGTCCAGCAGCCGCCCCTGCGCCTCCAGCTGCTTGCGCATCGGCGTGCCCGGAAAGGGCGTGGCGCACGACACCTGCACGCCCGCCAGGTAGTTGCCCTTGATGAAGTCCAGCGTCTGCTCGAAGCACGCCTTGGTGTCAGTGTCCAGGCCGAGCGTGAACGCCCCATAGACACCAATGCCGTGGTCCTGGATCTGCTTCACGGCGGTCGTGTAGTTGCTGAGCGTCTTCAGCTTCCAGTTGCGCTCATCGATCCCCCGGAGCGTCTCCATCGAGACACTCTCGAAGCCGGTCAGCATCAACATGCAGCCGCTCTTGTGCATCAGGTCCAGGATCTCCTCGTCCTGGGCGAAGGAGACGTCCGACTGGCCGCTCCACTTGATGCCGAGCGGGATGAGGCGCTTGAGCAGCTCCACGGTGCGCGGCCGGTCGACGACGAAGTTGTCATCGGAGAAGAGGATGTAGGGGTTGTTCCACTTCTTGAGGATGAACTGGATCTCCTCGATGACGGTGTCGATGGACTTGTAGCCAATCTTGTCGCGGTAGCGGATGGTGCTCGCGCAGAAGGTGCACAGGTGAGGGCAGCCGCGCGCCGACTCCACCCAGATGCTGGGGTAGTACTTCTCCTGGGCCAGCTCGTAGCGCGCGCGGGGGACCTGGAGGAGGTTGACACGCCCCTTCGCCTTGTAGCGCGGCTTGAGCTGTCCATGCTCGAAGTCGTGGAGGAGCTCGGGCCAGATCGCCTCGGCCTCGCCCACGCACACCGCGTCCACGTGTGGCTGGACATCCTCGGGGGCCAGGTTGGAGTGCAGCCCTCCGGCCACCACCTTGACGCCCCGGGCCCGGAAGGCGTCCGCGATCTCGTACATCCGCGTGGCCTGCGCCGTCATGCCGGTGAGCGCGACGAGATCCGCCTCCTCCTCGAAGTCCACCGGCTCGATGTTCTCATCCACGTAGTGGACGTCGTACTCGGGGGGAGTGAGCGAACCGATGATGATGAGGCCGGTGGCAAACCCCGTCCACGTGTAGTCGAAGAACTGGAATTCGCGGCACGTCCGCTTGAACTCCTGGTGCCTCGGGTTCTTGCCGAAGAAGCTGGCGCGCGGCGAGATCAACAGCAGTTTTCTTTTGGGCATGGCGTCTGCTCCCTCTCTAGCCGGCGGTGGCGAGCTGCCGGTGGCACACTTCGACGAAGTCCTTCACGGTCCGCAGCTCGAAGAGGGTCTCCTCATCGATGTCGATCTTCAGCAGCACCTCCACCGTGGTGATGATCTCCAGCAACATGATGGAGTCCACGTTGGTCACGCCGGACACGGGGCTCTGCTCGGTCACCATCTCCCGGGGAATCTTCGCCACCCGGCAGATGGCCTCTTGGATCTTCTGGAACGTCTGCTCCCTGCTAAGCGGCGCCATTGTCTTTCTCTCCGAGGTTGAAGGACCGTCCCACGGTGCTGCGGCTGCCCAGCGAGCGGGGGATCGAGACGTAGTCGGGGTTGGGGATGGTGAGCACCGTACCCGGAGCCAGCCGGGCGGGATTCTTGAAGCCCTCCGCCGCGCGGTTGGCCTCGACGAGCTCGATGTAGCGCCGGGCGTCGCCGTAGGCCTGGAAGGCGATCTCCGTGACGGTGTCTCCGGGTTGAACGACGTAGGGTTCGCCAATCACGGGTTTTTTTCGGTCCATGGTCTCTTGCCTGGAAGCGTGGGGAGGGACTGCCGGAACACCTTGCGCATGATGAGCGTGGCACCGCCGCGCGCCGCGTTGAGGAGGGTGGCGAGCTGGCCCGCGAGCAGCTGGGCCGCGGCGGGGCGTGAGAGCTGGCCTGTCTCGTAGCGTTGCCGCGTGAGCGCGCGCTGGACCTTGCCGCTGGTCGTCTTGGGGATCGTATACGGCGGCAGCACGAGCACCTCGCGCAGGTTGAGGCCATGAGCGGCGCGCACCTCGGCGGCCACCTGGTCGGCGAGCCGCGTCCGCCGCTCCGGCTCCTCCAACCGGCTCTCCAGCGCGAGGACGATGCCGCCGTCCGCCAGCTGGAACGCCGCGCAGCACCCCGCCCGGACGCCCTCGACGTGCTCGGCCACCCACTCCAGCTCGGAGGGGTGGAGCGACCTGCCGTTGTGCTTCAAGACATCCTTGATGCGGCCGGAGATGAACAGGCTCTCCGCCGTGAGGATGCCCAGATCGCCGGTGCGCAGCCACCCGTCCTTGACCGGGGACGGGTGCGAGTCCTTCCAGTAGCCTGGGATGACCGATGGGCCCCGGATGACGATCTCGCCTTCTTGTCCCTCCGGGAGGGGCTGTCCCTCAGGGGACCAGATCTGAAGCTCATGGCCCTCCACCACCCGGCCCACCCCCACCAGCGTGCGCAGCTCCTTCGCGCCAGAGGCCGGGTCGGAGCGCTGCAGGGTGACGATGGGCACATTCAAGGGCGGGATGCTCGCCGCGAGGGTGGCCTCCGCCAGCCCGTACACCGGCAGGGACGCGTTCTCGCGGACCCCGTAGCGCGCGAACCGCTGCTGGAACGCCTGGAGCACCTGCGGCTTGATGACATCCGCGCCCACCATGCAGATCCGCCAGGAGGAGAGATCCAGCCCCTCGAGCCGCTCGTCCTGGATGCGCCGCTGACACAGCTCGTAGGCGAACGGCGGCGCCACGCAGACGGTGCCAGCGTAGTCATGAATGGCCCAGAGCCACTCGGCCGGATCGCGCAGGAAGGCCAGGGGCGAGAGCAGCCCCAGCCGCAAGCGGTGACACGCCGTGAGCAGGACCTTACCGATGAGGCCCATGTCATGGTACACGGGCAGAAAGGACACCCCGCAGTCCTCGGGGATCAGGTTCAGGGCGCTGCCCAGCGCGTTGATGTTGGCCGAGAGGTGCCGGTGGGTGACCGGGAGCCCCTTGCGCCCCCCCGTGCTCCCGGACGTGTACTGGATGAAGGACACGTCCTCGGGCGAGCCCAGATCCACCTGGGCCTCTTCCTTCTCCGCGGCAAGCTCCTCGAAGCCCAGGATGTGGCAGTCCAGCTTGGACGAGAGCCCGCCCAGGAGCAGCGCGTGCAGCTCCCCATCCGTGATGACCGCGCGGGCCTGGGTCTGGCGTGCGATGTGCTCCAGTTGCCGCAGCGTGGTGGGCACCTGGTCGCGGTTGAACGGGGGCGCGATGGGGACGGGCACCGCCGACAGCAGCTGGCAGGCGTAGAAGATGGAGATGAACTGCTGGTTGGAGGTGAAGCAGAGCACCACCGGCTCCTGCCGCTTGACGCCGAAGCGCTGCAGGGCCCCGGCGATGCGCAAGGCCTCCGCCGCCAGCTGGGAGAAGGTGTAGCGGTGCTGCTCCTGGCGCCCGCGCTCCACGAACGCCAGGTGCACCTTGTCGGCAAGGCCCTGCGTGTTGGCGCGGGCCATCAACATCTCCCCCATCGTCCGTTCGGAGAAGGGGGTGAACTTTCCTGACTTGAACGGCTCGGGATCGAAGGGGAAGCGCCTCATGGTTAGCGCTGCCCCGGGCTGGCCGCGGGGGCCGTGCAGCCGCCCTCGAGCCGTGCCACCACCGAGGCGCGCCTCGCCGTCCCCTCGGGCAGCACCGGGAAGACGCCCCCCAGCAGGAGCGTCTTCTCCCCCTGCTTGAAGAGGCGCCCCTGCAGCTCGTAGGCATCCCCGGCCATGAAGGGCCTCTTGAGCAGGAGCTGGACGCGGGAGATCTGGTGCTGCGCCACGGGGAGCCTGGCCGCCTGCGCCAGCCGGGCGAAGTGGTCCTCCATCGCCGTCACGTACTCTCCGGTGAAGACGGCCTGGTTGATGTCGGTGTGGTGCAGCCCCCAGACGGAGGCATGGCGGAGCGGCTCGGCGGGCTCGGCGGCCTCGTAGCCCGCGGGCGGCTCATCGCTCAGGGAGGACACCGCCTCGGCGTCCTCCAGCGGGTGCTCTTGCAGCATGCTCAGCTCGGCCGGCGTCTCTGTCACCAGCCGCTGCTCCGCTGGCGCCGACGGGCGCGTGAGCACGAGCACCAGCCGGGACCGTCCCGCCTGGACAGGGGCTGCCCCCTCGGCCACGTCCCGGTAGCGCTTCGGGTCCCCGGTGCCCGGCATCGAGGTGAGCTCGACCTGGACCTCGAACATCAACCGGCCCTTGCCCTGATCCGTCGCTTTCACCGGAGCCCGGCACAGCCGGATGCTGTAGGCAAGCTTCGCCTCCTGGCCGACCGGCAGGGCTACCGGGTTGCACTCGAAGTCCACGAAGGACAAGACGGAGACGATGCCCTGCCGCCTCAGCGCGGCCACGTCCACATCCCGCACGAAGCCGGCATACATCGACGAGAAACCCAGGCCCATCAGCGTCCGGAGCCTCAGGTTGAAGCGCCGATCCAGATCGGAGATCCCCAGCGCATGGGGCGCACTGCCTTGCAGAGTGCCAACGGGTTGCATGAACACCTCCACGCGTGGCAAGCCCGACAATCAGCCTCCAGCCGCATCGCGCAGATGATGCGGCGGGCACTTCATCCAGTACTGAACGGTACCAACTAAGCCCTCCAATTGGAACGAGCTGGCCTGATCAGTGGCCGCACTTGACCCTGGAGGTAGGGTGACCGAACCGGAGCTGGAGCTGGTGTCTGGCTGGCCCGCCGCGACACGGCCTCAGGGCGGGGGGATGCCCTCGCGGACGACGTGGAACACCAGCGTGTGGGTGCGCTTGAAGAGGGCGAACTCCACGTCACGCTGGTAGGTCACTTCGATGCGCACGTTGTCGGTGATGCGGCTGCGCTCGATCTCGATCTGGTCGTCCGTCAGCCCCAGGCCCGGGACGACGTGGTCGACGCCCCAGGTGTCCGTCTCCACGTGGCTGCCCATGCGCATGGTCCGCGAGCGGATCTCCGCGCGCAGGATGCCATCGTTGCCGTTGCGGCCCGAGAGGTTGAAGGCGGCGCTCACCGCATCCTCCACGTCCAGGTTGTCCACGTAGAAGGGCACCACCTTCGCCGCGACGTAGATGCCGCCGGCGACGAGGACCAGCACCAGCAGGGTGATCAGGTTCTTGGCTGCTTTCGGCACGTTCGACCGCCTCGCGATGGCCTGTGGCGGGCTTTCAGTCCACCTCCACGCAGGTCCGCTTCGCATTGTACAAAAAGCGACGGGTCCACGAATACGTCCTTCGCGGCCGCCGCGCGAGCTCAGGGCAGATTCAGTTGCCAGGACACGCCGTAGCGGTCGTTGATCCAGGCGAACTTGCGGCTGAACCCGTAGTTGCCCAGCGGCATGAGCGTGGCGCCGCCCTGCGAGAGGGCCGCGAAGAGCCGCTCGAGCTCCGACTCGGAGTCGCAGTCGACGAAGAAGGAGAAGGACGGCGTGAAGGTGAAGGCGTGCTTCGCCGGACTGTCGATGCACATCACCGTCTGGCCCGCGACCGAGAAGGTGGCCTTCATCACCGAGCCCTCGGCGCCGGGCCCGCCGGGTCCATAGCGGACAACGTCGACGATCTGGCTTCCGGGGAGGGTCGAGACGTAGAAGTTCATCGCCTCCTCGGCCTTGCCTTCGAACATCAGAAACGGTCGAACCTTGGCACTCATGGTGTCCTTTCGGCTACGGAGGCATGTGCCCCCAAGAGGCGAACTTCGCGGAGAGGCGAGGCGCTGCCTCAGCTCCACTTGCGCGTCTGGTTCAGGGCGTTCTTCTGGCGGAAGGCCTCCTCCAGATCCACGCCCGTGCGGTTGGCGATGGCCAGCAGGTAGTTGAAGACATCCACCAGCTCCTCGGCGACGGCGGCGCGGGTCTCCTCGGGAGGGGGGGCCGCGTTCTCGTCGAAGAGCTTGTTGTAGCGGCGAACGGCCTTGAACAGCTCGCCCACCTCCTCGCCCATCAGGAAGCAGTTGTGCACGAGGTCCAGCTTCAACCAGCCGTGCAGCGCCTCCAGCTCGTGGATGTAGCGCTGGTACTCCTTCATCACCGCGTGGTCAGGGAGCGTGATCATAGGTCCTGGGCGCGCACACTGGCACAGGTGGAAGCCAGGCTGTCACTGGAGATCACGGGGTGGGGATCCTGAGCTCCCCCGCGATGATCCTCGCCTTCAGCGCGTCCACCTTGCGCAGGGCCTCCTCCTTGCCGGGGAAGGAGAGGCGCACGGGGGCCAGGGCGATGCCTCCCTCCTTCAGCCCCTGCGAGGAGAGACCGGCCTGGAAGCGGCCCTGGAGCTGATCCCGCACCGCTTCGTAGATGGTCAGGTCCACGCGCTTGAGCACCGTGGTCAGCAGCGCCTTGGGCGCCAGGTGGAATTGATCCGAGTCCACCCCAATGGCGTAGACCTCCTGCCCCGCGTCCCGCGCCTCCTTGACGGCCTGGATGGCCCCCACCCCATCTCCCCCCGCCGCCGCGAAGAGGACATCCGCGCCCTTGGCCAGCACGTCCTGCCCCACCTGCTTGCCGAGCGCGAAGTTGGTGAAGCTCCCGGTGTAGTTGGAGATCACCGTCGCCTGGGGGTTGGTGGCGGCCACTCCCGCCTTGAAGCCCGCCTCGTATTGCTTGACCAGCGGGATCTCCATGCCGCCCACGAAGCCGATCTTTCCCCCCTTCGTCACCAGCCCCGCCAACGCCCCCGCGAGGAAGGAGCCTTCTTCGGGGCGGTAGGTGACCGCTCGCACGTTGGGCAGCGCGTACGGCTCGTTCTTCTCGTTGAGCAGCGGGCTGTCGATGAGGAGGAACGGCTTGCCCGGGTTGTGCTGGGCCACCCGCTCCACCGCGTTCTCCAGCATGAAGCCCACCCCGATGATGAGGGACACCTTCTGATCCACCATGAGCTGCAGGTTGGGCTCGTAGTCCTCCGCCACGCGGCTCTGCACCACCGAGGGGATGATGCCCAGCGGGATGATGGGCGGCTCGCGGTGGGCCAGCTCGGGTTCGAGCGAGGCCTGGAACTCCGCTGGGGAGGCCAGCTTGTAGGCGCCCCGCTCGTACTTCAGGCCCGCGGCCCAGAGCTCCAGGCCCCGCAGCGCCGAGTCATTGAAGGACTCATCGCCCCTTCCCCCCAGCCCCAGGACGAGTCCGATCCGGGGCTGCCCCGCGCCGTGGGCCTTGGCATCCGCGGCGGCGGACGGGCTCGGAGGCTCCTCCTTGTGGCTCTTGCAGGCCAGGGCCAGCGCCAGGACGAGGCAGAGGGAGAGGCTTCGTGGGGTCGCGCGCATCCGCGCCTCTATAGTAGAAAGGGGAGCCCCCCAGCACGGAGTTGCCCGACATGGTGGATACGAACCGACGCGCCATCCGGTCCCTCGCCGTGGGCCGTGTCCTCAGCGGTCAGGATCGCTATGAGAAGGAGGCGCTCGAGGGAGACCCCGCCAGCCCTCTGGCGGCGATGAAGCGTGAGCGCGTGGCCGCCCAGGTGCTGCCTTCGAGCGGCAAGGGCAGCTTCTCCGAGCGCCTCCAGCAGAAGGCCGACACCGGCAAGCCGCGCAAGCCCTGAGGCGCCAGGAGCCACGCTCAGGAACGGCCTTGCGCGCTCGCGACGGCTTCCCCACAGGCAAGCGGGCGCTTGGAGCCGCCAGCCGGCACGCCCGAGCCTTGGGGCCACGCTCGTGGGCGCTCTCGCTCATCATCGCCGCGGCGCTGGGCTTGCTCGTCGCCGTCACCACGCTGAGCCTGCCGTACCTGGTGTCCTCGCCCGCGGCGGATCCGCACTTCGGCGCGCTCAACCAGTGCCTGATGAGCGTGGTGCAAGGCCCTCGGCTGGGCTGGGCCGTGGCGCCGGATGCCTCTCGCGCGGCCACCTTCGATGCTCGCACCGTGGTGCTCTGCGGCAAGCAGGGGCCTGCCACCGTGCTCGCCACACCGGGCGTTACCGCCATCACCTTCGATGGTGAGGACCGGCTGTGGGTGGCCACTGGCGAGCGCCTGCTGCGCGAGGAGGCAAGCCAGCTGGCGCCCGTGGGGGACTTCGCCCCGGTGGCGCTGGCCGGACACTCAGCCGGGGTGCTGGCCATGGACTCGCAGGGGCAGTTGCTCTCCATCTCTCCCCGGGGGGAGGTGCTGGGACAGGCGAAGCTGCCCGCCGCGGGAGCGCTCTCCGTCGGCCCGGGCGGCACGCTGGCGGCCGTGGTGGTGGGCGGCGGCGTGGTGGCCTACGAGGCGCGAACGCTCACGCCCCTCCTCGTCGAGGCCCCTTGCCAGGTCGAGGGGCTCTGGTGGATGGAGGCGCCTGATCGCGTCCTGCTCGCCTGCGGTCCAGGCCAGGGGTTGGCCCTCACGTTGGATTTGAAGACAGGGCAGCACGCGGATGCGCCGCGCAGATTCCGGATGCCTGCCCGGCGGCTCCCCGGGCTGGCTCTCTACGTGCAGGGTTGCGACGGCCTTCCGTGCACTGCTCCAGCCCCTTGAAGCGTTAGCAATAGGCCCCACAGCCCCCAGAGTTCACCGGGAGCGTGGGTCTTGATCGAATGAGGTTGAGTTCTGAACCGTTAACCAGAGCGGCTCCGCTCAGCAGTCGACAAGCCTCTGGACTCCTCTAGAAGTTGGCTTTTGGCGACCCCCGCTCCGTCGTGGAGCTGCGTTCCCCCATCCTCAGCTGAGGTTCATCTCTTGGACTCAAACGACAACTCCTCCTCTGATGGCAAGAAGCGCGGCAGTCGCCGCAAGGAGCCTGCCACCGGAGTAGAGACTCCCCAGACTGAACCGAAGGGCCCGAGCAACCGGGTGCGCTCCCGCCTCGCCGGGGTGAAGGCTGAGGGTGACTCGGGGCAGCCTGCCGCCGCTGCTCTCGCCCCCCGCCCCCAGGCCAACGGCAACGGGCATGGCGTCCGGCGCAACGGCAGGCACGCCGTGGCGGGCGCCCGGGGCTCGCTCGAGGCTTCGCGTGGGGCCAGGGCGGGCGATCCGCTCTTCCCGTTGCTCACCGCCCTCCAGGCGGCCGAGGCCGGCGACTTCACCGTGCGCCTGTCCGAGGGCACCCACGGCGGGATGCTGGATGAGATCGCCCACGCCTTCAACGCGCTGGTGGGCCGCAACGCCACCTTCACGGACGAGATGGTCCGGGTGGAGCGCGTGGTCGGCCGCGAGGGCCGGATGGGCGAGCGCGTGACGCTCGGAGACGTGCGCGGGGGCTGGGCCACCAGCGTCAACTCCATCAACGCGCTGATCGGCGACCTGGTGCTGCCCACGACGGAAGTCGCCCGCGTGCTGGTGGCGGTGGCCGAGGGTGATCTGACGCAGAAGATGGCGCTCGAGATTGACGGCCAGTCCGTCAAGGGCGAGTTCCTCCGCATCGGCACCACGGTGAACACGATGGTGGACCAGCTCCGCGCGTTCGCCTCGGAAGTGACGCGCGTCGCCAAGGAAGTGGGCAGCGACGGAAAGCTGGGCGGCCAGGCCGATGTGAAGGGCGTCGCGGGTACGTGGAAGGACCTCACGGACAACGTGAACATCATGGCCAGCAACCTGACCGCTCAGGTGCGCAACATCGCCGAGGTCTCCACGGCGGTGGCCAAGGGTGACCTGTCCAAGAAGATCACCGTGGACGCCAAGGGCGAGGTGCTCCAGCTGAAGGACACCATCAACACGATGGTGGATCAGCTCAACTCGTTCGCCGCCGAAGTGACGCGCGTCGCCAAGGAAGTGGGCAGCGACGGCAAGCTGGGGGGTCAGGCCGAGGTGCGTGGAGTCGCGGGTACGTGGAAGGACCTCACGGACAACGTGAACTTCATGGCCTCCAACCTCACCACCCAGGTGCGCAACATCGCCGAGGTGTCCACGGCGGTGGCCCGGGGCGATCTGTCCCGGAAGATCACCGTCGATGCCAAGGGCGAGGTGCTGGAGCTGAAGAACACCATCAACACCATGGTGGACCAGCTCAACTCGTTCGCCTCCGAGGTGACCCGCGTCGCGCGCGAAGTCGGCACCGAAGGCAAGCTCGGTGGTCAGGCGCAGGTGCCG
>NZ_JBJMQP010000257.1:0-2258 GCF_045802625.1 Hyalangium sp.
AGCACCGAGAAGCGCCTCGACGCGCTCGCGGACACCAGGCTCGGACCGCTCAAGGCCATGGCCGCCATGGCGGAGGAGCTGGGCGAGCTGGGCGAGATACCCGACGACCTATCGGAGCTGCTGACTTCAGTTGGGCTGTAATGCTCCCTCTGCTCATCGCCCTCCTGCTCCCGCCGTGCATACGTCGCCGCCTCCCGGCTGAGCTGTTCGACCCGGAGGCGGCGCTGCGCTCGGTGCTGGAGTACGCCGAGGAGGTGACAGGTGCCCGACTCGCCTGACGGACTCGACACGGGGGCCATCTTCTCCCCCTGCCGGACGTGGCGCTACCTCCTGTGGCGCTACTGGGACCGCTCCAAGCCCATCTGTGCGTTCATCGGCCTGAACCCGTCCACGGCGGACGAGACCCAGGACGACCCGACTGTCAGGCGGTGCATTCGCTTCGCAAAGGACTGGGGCTACGGCGCGCTGTGGATGCTCAACGCCTACGCCTTCCGTGCCACCGACCCGCGTGACCTGAAGCAGGTCATGGGCGGCATGGGTGCCATCGGCCCGCAGACCGACACCTACCTCCAGCAGGCGGCTGTCAACTGCGGCATTGTCATCGCCGCCTGGGGCGCCCACTGCCCCGGCTCGCGCCAGGACGAGATCAGGGCGATGTTCGCGGGCGCGGGCAAGCCGCTCTACCTGCTCGGCCAGACAAAGGACGGCTGCCCTCGGCACCCGCTCTATCTCCGCGCTGACACACAGCCTGTGCGCTGGATGCCTCCGTGGACGATGCGGCCCGCCAGGGTGGCCAATGGCTAGGTACAAGGGCGTCGCCCCAGAGGGGGCAGAGCGCGCGGAGGCGGTGACGCTCTTCCTGCGCGTCCCGGCCGTGGACTGGCCTCGATTGGTGCTGGGCGAGAAGACTGAGTTCCGCACTACACCACGCGAGGGGTCGCGCATCACCAAGGCTAAGACCCCAACTCCAGTTGTGGCGTACCGCACGCGCCGGGGCCACGACAACGACTACAAGCTCATGGTGCTGGAGGAGTTCAGGCGCGAGCCGCTGTTCGAGGTGTCACAGCACCCCGAGCTGCTGAAGCGCGAGGGCTTCGAGAACTACGACCTGTTCCGACGCTACTGGCGCGCTCGCCAGCACCGCGAGTTCGTGCCCATGGAGGTGGTGCAGGTCTGGCGCGTGCGTTCGTGGGAGGACGGCGATCTGGTCAGGCAGGGCTTCGAGCTGTTGAAGCGGTTGTACGGAGCCTACCTGTGACACGTATCGCCGCGATCTCCGACCCCCGCAGCTTCCATGAGGAAGCGCGCTACCAGGGCCTCTGCGCGGTGTGTGGCAGGGCCAAAGGGTCACGCCCTGACGGCTTCGGCCGCTACTGGCACGCGCACCATGTGTGCCCGAAGGGCATTCTCAAGCGCCTGCACCTCCCGTTGTACGACACGCGCAACGCGCTGCGGCTCTGCACGGACTGTCACATGGCATTCGAGTGGGCCGGACCGGGTAAGATCGCAGTGCCCGTCACCGTGTGGAAGCAGCAGAACGTGTGCTACGTGTGGGAAGTGCTAGGCGTCAGCGCAGTGCAGCTCGAAGACAAGTACGGGCCGCTCGACATTGACGAGCGGTGGGTGAAGCATCAACCAGAGGAGTGCGACCATTGTCAGAGAGCAACGGCACTGACCCCGTAGCGGCTGCCTACGCCGTGGAGCTGCCCGCAGGCGGCATGCTCCACCTTCAGACGCCCGATGAGGTGGACCTGTGGAGCCAGGCGCTTGAGCGTTACCGCGAGGACTACGTGCTGGTCAAGCACAACGATCTGGTGACACTCGGCGCACTGCTCCAGCAGCAGATCGTCATGTACCGCTGTCAGACGGCCATCAACGGCATGGAGCCAGAGCTGGACGCTCAGCAGGTCCCGACGGGGCGCTACAAGCGCGCCAAGATCGACGCGGCCGACGTGGCCATGTACCAGAAGGCCCTCACGGCCGCCGCGCAGGAGATGCGCGCGCTGGAGAAGCAGCTCGGCATCGACAAGGCCACCCGCGAGGCCGGTGGCACGCACACGGTGGACAACTTCGTCCGGCTGCTCAAGCGGGCGGCGCACGCGCGTGGCATTCACATCACGACTCAAGTTCTGGAGTACCAAAAGGTCTTCAAGGAACTGGGCTGGAAGCTGCGCATGCTCTACAAGGCCGACCCGCAGGACCGGGCCTACCACCACATCACGCCGAAGGCCGTGCTTGACTGGATATATGCCGAGGTG
>NZ_JBJMQP010000258.1:0-6066 GCF_045802625.1 Hyalangium sp.
CCCAGCCAGGGGATTTCCCAGCCGCCCGGGGCACTCGCTCCCGGGGCGAACAGGCGGCACCCTGGGGATCAAGGCTTGTGGAGAGGCGTCAGGGCTCAGCCCGGAGCGTGCTCGATATCGGGCTGGAGAAGAAGCTCCGGGCAGCTGAGAATCGCCTTCGCATGATTCGCACCCTCCAGCGCCGGACCCTCACCTTGGAAGCACCGGAGACGGCTGGCCGCCCTGCCCACGTCTCCGCGGCCAGCGGGCTCGTGGCCGTGGGCCCGTGGCTCTATGTCGTCGCGGATGACACGCTCCACCTCGCCGTCTTTCCTCGCGAGGGCAACGCGCCCGGGCGCAGCGTCCGCCTCTTCCCGGGTGAGCTGCCCCTGGAGCACAGAGCGCGCAAGGCCGCCAAGCCGGACCTGGAGGCGCTCTGCCTGCTCGCGCCCTTCACGAGCTGTCCGCACGGTGCGTTGCTCGCGGTGCCCTCGGGCTCCACGGCGGCTCGGCAGCGCGGTGCGCTCCTCCCCCTGACGGCGGAGGGCTCGCTGTTGGGCGAGACGCGCGAAGTGGACTTCACCGCGCTGTACACGCAGCTGACTCGCGAGCTGGGCCCTCTCAACATCGAGGGCGCGGCCGTCTCAGGCGGGCGGCTGCGGCTGCTCCAGCGCGGCAATGGAGCTCAGGGCACGGACGCGCTGGTGGACCTGGACCATGAGCGGCTCCTGCGCGCGCTGGAGGGGGACCGCACGCTGGGCCCCGAGGCGGTGCGAACCGTGCGGCGCTGGGAGCTCGGCCACATCGGCGGCGTGCGCCTGACCTTCACGGATGCCTCGCCGCTGCCGGACGGACGCATCGTCTTCACCGCCGCCGCCGAGAACACCCGGGACGCCTACTCGGACGGCCCGGTGACGGGCTCGGCCATTGGAGTGCTGGCTCCGGATGGCTCTCCCCTGTTCCTGGATGCCGTGGACGCCAAGGTGAAGCTGGAAGGCGTGAGCGCTCACGTGGAGCGTGGGCAGGTGCACATGCTGCTCGTGGCGGACGCGGATGATCCCGCCGTGCCCTCTCCGCTGCTGGAGGCCGTGCTGGAAGGTGTGCCGGGCTGACCTGGCCCGAGCCCCTCAGTCGCCGCGATCTGACGCGGCTTCCTCGGCGGTGCCACCCATGGCCTCCACCGAGTTCCGCGGCGTGTGGTGGGCGCCCATCTTGTGGTCGAACGCGGCGGCCTTCTGGCCCACGGCCTCGGGCGTGGTGTTGGAGATGCGCTTGCGCGCCCGGGTGATGTAGTCCTGCACCAGCGCCGGATCCGGGTGCGTCTTGAGCGCCTCCACCCACAGCTCGATGGCCTTCTCGTTCTCGCCCGCCTCGGCGCGGATCTTCCCCATCTCCACCAGCGCGTGCGGCGCCAGCTCCGAGTCCGGGAAGCGCGCACGCAGGTCCGCGTAGATGCGCGAGGCCTCCTGCCGCCGCCCGTCCATCATGTGCACCGCCTGCGCCTCCAGGAACAGGCCGTCATCCACGTAGGCGCTGCTGGCGAAGCGCTCGACCAGCTTGCGCGCCTCCAGCTCACACTGCGCGTAGTCGCCCAGCTCGAAGTAGATCTTCGCCACCTGGTACTGCAGCTCCGCGCCCTGCGGCGGGTTGCGCTGCAGCGCCTGGGTGAGCTGATCAATCGCGCCGCGCAGGTCCCGGTAGTGCATCCGCAGCAGCTCCGCCAGGATGATGCGGGCCTCGAGCGCCTCGGGAGACTCGGGGCACTGCTGGATCAGCTCCTTGTAGACGCTGACCGCCTCCTTCACCTTGCGCTCCTCCAGCCAGTACACGTCCGCGGCGCCCTTGAGCGCCCGCGCCTTCAGCACCTGCGCCTGGGGCGAGTCATCCCGCCGCAGCAGATCAAACGCCTTGCGGTACTCGACCAGCGCCTCGTCCGGGTTCTTCTCGAAGATGGCATCCCGCGCGCGCTGCAGGTGATCAGCGGGCTTCTCGGTGCAGCCGGCCAGCAGCCCCAGCAGGGCCCATGCGAAGAGCATCCGCTTCAATTGCAGGACTCCGGGGTGACCTTGGTGCACAGCGTCTCCTGGCACTTGACGCACTCCTGCTGCGGAGAGACGTCCGTGACGCAGACCGAGACGCGCGAGGAGCGAGGACAATCCTCGGCGGTGGTGCAGCGGTAGACACCGCCGTCCGCGGTAGGCACTTGCTCCTGCCGCGAACCGCACACCTCGATGTCGTTGCATCCCAGGAGCCCAGCCGCCGCGGAGACGGCCAGCGCTCCAAGCCAGAGGAGTCGCACGCGCTCTTTCTATCCGGATTCCAGAGCGCCGTCACGGATCCGCCCGCTTGCCCGCCTGCCCCGCGCCCAGCGAGGCCGCGTCACCGCTCTGGAAGCAACCCGTCCTCCACCCGATGTCCCTGCGCGAGCAGCGCGGCCAGCCGGGCCTCGAACTCCGAGCGGCGCGCCGCGTCGAGCTCACACATCAGGAGCTGGCTGGGACGGAAGTAGCCTTCGATGACCGAGACGGGCCGCAGGCCCTCACGCTCGAAGAAGGGCACGTTCCCGTCCGCGGTCTTCGTGTACGCGCGGAGGATGCCGGGCAGCCGGCTCGCCAGCGCGAGGCGCACCTGCACCAGCACGCGGCCAATGCCCTCCCGGTGGCGATGGACGTCCACCATGCCCCAGCACAGGCTGACCTCCCCAGCGCCTCGGAAGGCCACGCCCCCACAGGCCACGGGCTGGCCGGTGGCGTTCTCGATGACCAGGTAGGGCCCCTCGGGCCGTTCGAGATACTCCTCGAACGTGGCCAGCTCCGCCTCGGTGAAGAAGGTGGGGATGTTGCCTTCAAAGAGCGCTCGGCACGCGGCCCAATCCTCGGAGCGGTAGCGGCGGATGAAGAGCGGGCCGGTCATAACGAGACCCGCCAACCCATATCACCCATCCCGCCTCAGTCGAGTATTGGCGGGCCCGTGTCCATCCGCCATGCGACACCCGCGGCGCTCAGTCGTGGCTGCTCTGAGGCTCCTGGCCCGAGGTGAGCACCGTGGAGTCCACCGATGCCAGGCTGTGGCTCCGCTTGAGCTTGCGCGCCTTCTCCTCCTGGCGCTCCTCGTGCTCGAGGATGGCGGCCAGGTTCGCGTCCGCGTGCTTGCAGTGAATGGCAGACACCGTCTTGTGCCGCTCGCCCAGCTCCTGCCACAGGTGCATCCGCGCCTGATTGCCCAACAGCCGGTCCTCGACCGTGTCGAGCGCCGCGTCCATCTGCTTGCCTTCTTCTTCCAGCGCGGCCAGCCGGGCCTCGGCGTCCGGAGGCGGCTCGGCACACCCGGCCGCCAGCGACAGCGCCACCACCGCCACCCCCAGAGCCATTCCCCGCTTCCCGACCATCTCCTACCTCGTCTCTGCGCCGTGAGAGCGGCCTGCGCGCGAAAGCCAAGGTAGGAAGCACCTCCTGGAGCGACAACGGGCCCCCCCACCGGCAGGAGCCGGAGATCCACCACCCAACGTTTCATGGTGGGCACAACTCCACCGAGGGCCCTCAGGGCTGCTGGCGGTGACGAAGAATGAACTCACACACCTCGCGCGCCGCGCCGAACCCCGCCGGCTTCTGCGCCACGTAGTGCACCTGCGCGCGCACCTCGTCCGGGGCCTCGGGCGGCGCCGCGGAGAACCCCACCGCCTTCAGCAGCGGCAGGTCCACCACCTCGTCCCCCATGTAGCCACACCGGTCCGCGGACACCTTCAACAGCTCCAGCAGCTTCTCGAAGTGCGCCACCTTGTCCTGGCTGCCGAAGTGCACGTGCCGCAGCCCCAGCGACTGCATGCGCATCTGCGCCGAGAGGCTGTCGCCTCCGGAGATGGCGGCCACCTCGATGCCCACCTCCTGCAGCCGCTTGATGCCCATGCCGTCTCGCACGCTGTACATCTGCGTCCAGCCGGAGTTGGGCACCCAGAAGATGCGCCCGTCCGTGAGCGTCCCGTCGATGTCGAAGATCATCACCGACAGGTGACGCACCCGGGCCTTGAGCGACTCGAGGTCCTGGTTCATCCGCCGCCTACTTGGGCACGGCCTTGAGCGTGGCCTTGCCGTCCTTGATGACGACCTTGAACTCCACCGACTTGGCGTTGTGCTGCTTGAGCAGCTCCGGCACCTGCTTGCGCAGGTTGGCCGCCACCGACTCGTAGGACATCTTCGAGGTGTCCTCCTGGTTGCGGCGCTTGGCGGTGACGTAGGCGTCATAGACGGCCTTGAGCTTGTCGTCGGAGAGGTTGCCCGCCGGAGCCACCGCGGGCTTGGGCGGCTGCGAGGGCGAGGTGGCCGGCCTGGCAACGGCGGGGACCGCGGGCTTGGAGCCCGCCGAGGACGTGCTGCCCGGACGCGCGGCCGTGGAGCCCGCGGGGCGAGCAGGCGTCGCCGCCGGAGCCGACGGCTTGGCCAGGGGCTCATCCGCGAGATTCTCGAGCGCCGCGGCGATGCCCGAGGAGCCCTGCGACGGAGCGCCGAACGCGGGCACTCCGCGCACGGGCGGGCTCGAGATGCTGGAGGTGCCCTTCGACGGCGTCGCACCGGGAGGAATCACGGGCGTGCCCTTCGACGGCGTCGCACCGGGAGGAATCACGGGCGTGCCCTTCGATGGAGTGCCGCCTGGAGGAATCGTGGCCGTGCCCTTCGACGGCGTCGCACCGGGAGGAATCGCGGGCGTGCCCTTCAGCGGCGTGCCGCCCGGAGGCACCACGGCGCTGCCTCGCGCGGGAGTGCCCGCCGAGGGCGCCACGGAAGGCACCGAGGGAGTGCCCCGGAACGGCGTGCCTGCCGAGGCCGCCACGGGCGAGACCGTAGGCGCCACCTTTGGCGCCACCGCGGGCACGACCGGCACCGAGGGCACCGCCCCCACCGAGGGCACTGCCCCCACCGAGGGCACCGGCCGGAACGGCACCGCCACCGGCTCGGACTCCACCGGCTGCGGGATGAACCGCGCGCCCGGCGCCGCCACCGGCTTCGGCTCGTTGGGGACAAGCTCGGCGACCTCCTCGAGATCGTCGTCGGAGATCTCCTCCGTCAGCTCGACGGCGCCCTGGCGGCGCTCCCCGTTGGCGTTGACCTTCTGCGAGCGGCGCTTGGCCTTGAACAGGTCGCGCTTGTACGTGCCCGCCTCAATCTCCTGCAGGGTGCGCTGCCACATCCGCTCGTAGGTGAGGAACTTGTTGTGGAGCGAGGAGATGCGGAACTTCACGGCCGTGTTGCGCACCAGGCCCGTCTTCAGCTTGGTGAGCCGCTTGCGGAAGTCTTCGTGCGCGCGCACCGGAGGCAGCCGCTCGTTGCCGAGGAAGTACTGCTCATAGACCACCTTCAGTACGTTCAGTTCCTCCTCGAGCTCCTGGCACTCCTGGAGGCCCTTCTCGCTGGTGGATTTCTTCGACGTGTCGTCACCCCCCAAGGCCTTGACGTTGGCCGAGGACTTGCCGGGTGAGGACTTGGCGGCGGATGTAGGCTTTCCGAGCTCCGGAGGCATGCAACCTTAGAGTGTCCTCAAGACTGGGCCGGGGATCAACCTCATGCCGGGCTGGGAGTGCTTCCCAAGCTCGCTTCCTCGCCCAGCCGGCGGCTGCGCTGGTACATGAGCGCGGCCCCAAAAGTGAACATACAGAGCGAGATGAACTGGCTGATGGAGATGTTGTACCAGGCCTCCAGCGGCACGAAGTGGGCCAGCGAGGGCGCGCTGTCGGTCAGCAGCCCGTGCAGCGTGCCGCGCTCGGTGTCCCCGCGGAACAGCTCCACCGTGGAGCGCAGCACCGCGTACGCCATCAGCCAGGTGCTGAAGACCTGCCCGTGGAAGCGCCGGTAGCGGCGAAGGAAGAGCAGGCTGGCGAAGATGAGGACCTGGCCCACGGACTCGAACAGCTGCGTGGGGTGCACCGGGAGCGTGGTGCCGTGCTGCGCCGCCCACTCGGAGATACGCACCGCGCCGGGGGCCGCCTGCTGGAGTATTTCCCCGGTGGCCTCGATGACGTAGCGCGGATCGTTCGCCTGGGAGCTGAAGGCGGTGCTGCCCGTGCCGGTGAGGTGGCCGAATAGATCCTTCGCC
>NZ_JBJMQP010000259.1:0-82776 GCF_045802625.1 Hyalangium sp.
CAAGGCCCGCGCGTCGAGCGCATCGCTCAGCAGTCCGGGGTCGAGGTGGAGATCGTGAAACGCTCGGACCCTACGCCCGGGTTTGTGCTCCAGGCCAAGCGCTGGATTGTGGAGCGCACGTTCGGGTGGTTGAGCCGAGAACGACGCTTGGCCAGAGACTACGAGCGAACGGAGGAGTCCTGCGAAGCGTTCGTCTACCTGGGCATGATCCGGCTAATGCTGGGCCGCCTTGCCTGAGTGCCTTGGCTCAACACCCTCTCAGTGGAAGATGCCCTCCGTGAAGCACGCCCCCCGGGTCAACTTTCCCCCGGCCGAGAGGGCAAGTCGCCCAAGCGGACCCGCTCCACATACGACTGGAGCAGTCGCTTCTCACCCCTCCGCAGCAGGACGCAGTTGCGCGCGTTGAGCGAGAGCGGCTCCTCCCGAAGCATCCGCTCATCTTCCCCCAGCGACGTGGCGTAGCCGGCCAGCCGCGCCTCACAGGCGGCAACGAGCGCGGGGAGCAGCTTCGCCTCGTTGCCCTCGCTCAAGGGACTCTTCGCGCGGGTGAGCGCGTCGGGAGCCGCCGCGAGCGTGGCGAGCTCCTCGGCCTCCGCGTGGATGACGCGCAGGTAGCAGAACAGCTCTGCCATCACCGCGACGTCAGGCGTGAGCAGCAGCTTGAAGGAGCGGTGCTCGTAGGCAGTGCTGAACCCCAGCAACCGCTGCTTCTCGGCGCTGAGGGGATCCTCCTCGGGGATGCCGAACAGGAGCAGCACCTCGTCGTGTGCGTTGTTCTCGTGCACGAAGCCATACTGGAGCAGCAGGCTGAGGTTCCCCCGGTTGCCATAGGTGGTGTGGAGCTCCTGCCCTTGGGGCACGCGGCTCACGCACTTCACCTGGAAGTGCTGCTCCTCCTCCGACCAGCTCCACTGGCTGTCCCAGGGCCTGCCGTCGTTGATCATGTCCACGAGCGGCACCAGGCATGGCACCTGGGGCCCACCCCGCGACATGTTGAAGGTGCGCGACACCACCGCGAAGTGCGCCCAGCTGAACTCCTCAAAGGTGAACCGGCCGAACCCGGGGAGCTGCTCGCACAGCCGCGTATACCTTTCCGCGAGGATCTTCCGCTGGAACTCGACCATCCCCCAGAGGAAGGAGCCCTCCAGCAGCGCCAGCTCGTGCTCCTCGAAGTAGAAGGGGTGCGTGGGGAAGGACTTCGGCAGGATGTCCAGGAACGGCTTCCAGAAGGAGCCCTCGCCTCGCTCCCGCTCGTGCAGGAGGAAGGCGGACAGGTACGTCCGCTCCTCATCGATCCGGGCGTCCGCATCGAGGAACCGGCCGAGCTCGGAGGCCCGGACCTCCTCCACGGTCAGCACATGGCGGCGCGGGATCCGGATGATCGTCTCCTCGGGGGCAATGTCGCCCAGCGCGAGCACTCCTCGCTCGCCCCCCTCCGGGGTGGCGATGTGGAGCTTGGAGACCCAGGCTCCGCCCTCTTCGAGCCAACGGAGGAACCTGGCCATCGCCGAGTCCTCTTCGGGGTGCGCACTCATGGAGACGGCGGACTCTAGTCCGAGCCGAGCGCTCGCGCATGGCCGCTCCAGGCCCTGCCTTGTCGTTGGCCTGCAGATGCGTATGAGCGGGCAGGGAGGAGAGCTCGGAGGCCGGCCAGATCGGCCTCCAGCACCTGTGCTACATTCGTGGAGGCGCTGCAGCACTGCCCCCACCACGAAGACCCAGCGAGTTGAACCTTGGCCCTCCCCTCCAGCAGACTGGCTACTCTCTTCGTGATGGGGACCCTCGGTCTGGGCGCGATTGCCTTCGCGGCATTTGGCGTCCAGTGGCTCGCGCACCCCGTTGTCATGGCGCAGCCGCTGGGAATTGTCCTCACGAACGGCGACGCGACTTCGGATGCTCGCGCAGTCTACGGTGGGCTCGAGCTAGGGCTGGCGCTGTTCCTGGTCTATAGCTGCTGGTCGCCCTCGCGCCGCACACAAGGGCTCGCCGCAGGCGCGCTGACGCTCTTCGGGCTCGGCACGGCGAGACTCGTCGGGATTCTACTCGCACCGGATGGTGTCAGCAGCTCGACGCTGACGCTGTTGGCAACAGATATCACCGGGATTGTCTGGTTCAGCGTGGCGTTCTACGTGAGCCGTTCGGCGCTCGCCAACGAGCGAAGTGCGGCATGATTCACGGCGCGCACCCCATTGGGGCCGCCAAGTAACACTGTTCCGTGTTTACGGAACTGCGGATTGGCGGCGGAGCGTCACATCCGTGGGTACTCCCTCCGGCCAGCGCGAGAGCACCAGAGGCTGATTCGGAGTATCACAGAGCTCGATACGCCTGCCGCCCGGATGCCGGAAGTAGAGCATGCGGGGGCCCTGGAAAGCCGTCGGGACCGACACCTCGTGAGAGGGAAGGACCTCACGGTCGACCCGCCAGTGACGCACCACCGGCTCCTCGCGGAGGTGGTGGTGAACCTCCACCACGACGCTGTCCACGTCCCGCACGTTCCACTCGAGCGCGAGCTGCCCACCGGAGTGCCGCCGCCCGCTCAGGAGCGGATAGGCGCGTCCTCCCGAGTAGGCCGTGGCATCCACCTTCGCTCCGTCCAGGGAGCTGAAGAAGTCCAGCTCCATTCGGAAGGTGCCCTTCGGCATCCAGAAGCTGTACGCCATGCGCCCGGGGTGCTGCTTGGAGGCACCCTGATACATATTCTGCGGGTCCTCTTCATGGAGGAAGGCGCGCTCACCCGCCCGGAACTGATCGATGCCCGTGGGGGCCGCGAGCGCAGGGGCATCCTCTGGCAGGGCCACCCGCTTCCAACCAGCGGTCTGATCCGAGGGCACGTAGCAGGCACTCGCAGGAGTGGTGGCGACAAACAGCACACTGACCATGGAGAGCAGGGGTCCCATCTCAAGCGCTCCGAGGCGAGTTCCGGGTGGACAGCCACGCGCCACCGAGCATCAGCAGGCCCGCACCAGCCAGCCCCGCCACACGCAGCGTGCCGCTGAGGTGCGTGGTGTCATAGAGCAGCGCCTTGCCCATGGAGATGGCAATGAAGGCAAAGCCCGCGTCGCGGATGACGCCCTCGCCGCGCTTGCGACCCTGGAGCACCAGGGCCACCCCCGTGACCAGCCAGCCCAGGGTGAGCACCAGGCGACGGCTCACGTCATCCTCCGCGATGCCCATGGTGAGGAAGTGGAAGTAGAACGCCCACGAGGTGGCGATGGCCGCTGCCGTCAGGCCGTACCAGGTGACAACGGACTGGATCCGATCCTGCTCCACTCCCGGCCTCCGGGAGCGCCACACGGCGAGCACCGCCGCAACGAGTGCAGGTCCGTCCACAGGAACACGCCCGCAAGACTCAGCAACGCCACGCCTGCGATCACCAGGACTCGCACATCCCACTTCGTTCCGTTCATCTGGGTCCTCTCCTCCGTATGACTCAGGAGGAGTGGTTGCAGCGAGCGAGCCAGCGGCTGACGCACGGCGCCATGCGGGTTTGCGAGAGCGGTTGTGCAGGAGGCTGTGCAGCAGTGCGCACACCCGCGCAGCCCCTGGGTTCACAGCCCTGTCACGAGGCTCCTTTATTCGTTTCCACGCCGGTACACCACATAGCCCGGCGTGCTCCACACCCGGGCGAAGCCGAGGGAAGCGAATCCCGCCGGGGACGTGGTCTCGCGAGCGATCACGTAGTTGAAGAGCGGGTTGCGCACGAACTCGTTCGCCAGCATGTTCTGGGGAACGTTCTTCGACGTGAGCATGTAGCCCCCGTTCAGGTGGACACGATCCTCGATGAGCAGCCCCGTCAGGTCCGGCCTCTGCCCCACCCACGCCTGGGCCTGGTACACGGCGAACCTCCTCGTGTAGTCGGAGTCGGGCTCGCGCGCGATGGCGAGCCCATCCTCGACGAAGAGGCCCAGGACGAGGACGCTGGCGATCATCCACAAGGTGCTCGCGCGCACCCCCTCCTGCGCCTGCTGCTGGGCGATCCAGCCCGCCACACTCGCGGCGACGGCCGTGAGCAGGAGGGGCCAGAAGAGCACCAGGAATCGCTCCTCCTTGTGCGCCTGCGTGGAGAGGTACGCGAGCAGCAGCAGCGCGGGAGCGGCCCAGGTCCACACGCGACGGAAGCCACGCGCGAGGACCACGGCCATCACGAGGAGAAAACCTCCCGTGCGGGCGCTCACACCCTCGACGTACCAGAGCGGAGGCGACTGGCCGTGCTCGGCGGCGCGCCCCTGGACGAAGTTGTAATCGATGAACGCAATCGCCGAGTGGAACGGCCGGCCCCACGTCGCCCAGTCAAGCGCCCCTGAGAACGCGACCGGCACGAGCGCTCCCAGGGCGACAGCCAGCGTCGTGCGGAAGCGCCCGCGCAAGAGCCAGTCGATGGGAGGAATGAGCGCGAGCGGCGCGTTCGGGATGCGGATGCACGCCCCCAGTGAGAGCAACATGCCGACCGCGAGCCCACGCCTCACACTCTCGCGATCGGGCCGCGTGCGCGCATCGACCCAGAGGGCATAGCCCCACACGAAGAGGATCATCGAGGGGACTTCCGTCAGCGTATGCGGCCCGAAATAGACGAGCGTCGGAAACAGCGCGCAGGCAGAGGCCGCCAGCAGCCCCCCAGCATCGATCGCGGCCTCGTGCGCATCCCCTTCCGGCCGCGCATCGCCCGAAGCGATGAACTCTCGCGTCATCGCGCGCCCCGCGATGAACCCCGCGATGGCCATCGTCGCAGACACCAGCGCCCAGTGAGCCTGGAGGAACAGCAGGAGGTACTCACCGCGGCGGATGCCCAGCCAGCCGAGCAACTCCATCCACGCTCCGTGGTACCCCGGGAGCACCCACGACCGGAGCCCCACGCTCCACTCCCACGCCATCCACCCATAGCCGTAGAGGTGCTTCCAGGCGGGCTCCAGGTACTGGAAGAACTCGTCCGGATGCAGCGCCGGATGGAACGCGATGGCAACCAGGCGCGCGACCGCGCCGAGCGCCACAATGAGGCTCAGGCCCCGCTTCGTGCGCGGCGCGAGCTTCATTGCCCGATCGCCTCCAGCTCATACAGGCGCACCAGATCGTTCGCGGTCCCAGGTCCCGCTCGGAAGTCCACGCGAACTCCCTCGGCGCTGTCACACCCCAGCTCATGGCGCGCGATGTCGGCGGCGTTGTCGTGCACCACGCGCTCCGAGACCCGCTGGCCCTTCACGAGGCACGCCACCCTGTAATCGCGCATCGTGCCCATGCCTTCGATGCGCCCCGAGAACGTGAGCACCACGCGGCTCAGGTGCCGCGGCTTGTCCCAGCGCACTTCGATCCACGGCGCGGAGTCATCCGGCGCGGAGGCCCACTTCTCCGTCCCGCTCGGCGTCGCGTAGCCATCCACGGCGAAGCCCGGATGGTGCAGGTTCGGCCAGAACACCGAGCTTGCCCGCACCTGCGAGCCGTAGCGGTACAGGGCCAGGTTGTGCTCACTCGAAGGGTGCGGCTCGAGCGCGGGGAACTGTGTCTCGCTGACCGGCTTTGCTCGCGCGAAGGCGATCGCCGAAGCGGCCAGAACGAGAGTGGTGGCGATCGCCATGAGCGGCAGGGGGCGGCGGTAGAACGGGCGCGCCTCGGCGAACATGCGGTACGGATAGCACGCACTCGGCGCATGGAGCAAAGTAACGGCGCCAACTTGGAGCCCTTCCGGATGGCCGATATTGGAAGCTTCGCCATGCTGCGAGGGCTGCCCAAATCTCCGGGGATGCGATAGTGGGAGAGACCTTCATCGCCCAAGACGGAGCGCTCCATGGCAAACCTCGAACCGAATGATCGTGAGCTGTCGGCATACTGGATGCCGTTCACGCACAACCGCTACTTCAAGCAGCACCACGCCCGCCGCATGCTGGCCAAGGCCGAGGGCGCCTACTACTGGACCACCGAGGGCGAGAAGCTCTTCGACGCGCTCTCCGGCCTATGGTGCTCCGGGCTGGGCCACCGCCACCCGAAGATCGTCGAGGCGGTGAAGGCGCAGCTCGACTCGGTCGACTACAGCCCCGCCTTCCAGATGGGCTACCCGCCCACCTTCAAGCTGGCCGAGCGCATCGTCAGCATGGCCCCCGCCGGCATGGGGCAGGTGTTCTTCGTCAACTCGGGCTCCGAGGCCGTGGACACCTCGATGAAGATGGCCCTGGCCTACCACCGCGCCAAGGGCGAGGCCCACCGCACCCGCTTCATCGGCCGCGAGAAGGGCTACCACGGCGTCGGCTTTGGCGGCATCTCGGTGGGCGGCATGGTCGCCAACCGCAAGGCGTACCCCTCCGCCATGCTGACTGGCGTGGACCACCTGCCCCACACCCACAACCTCAAGGAGATGGCCTTCACCAAGGGCGAGCCCACCTGGGGCACGCATCTGGCCAACGAGCTGGAGCGGATCATCGCCCTGCACGACGCCTCGACCATCGCCGCCGTCATTGTCGAGCCGATGCAGGGCTCGGCCGGCGTGATCGTTCCGCCCAAGGGCTACCTGCAGCGCCTGCGGGAGCTCTGCTCCAAGAATGGCATCCTGCTGATCTTCGACGAGGTCATCACCGGCTTCGGCCGCATGGGCTCCAACTTCGCCGCCCAGCACTACGGCGTGGTGCCGGACATGATCACCTTCGCCAAGGGCGTCAACAACGGCACCGTGCCCCTGGGCGGTGTCATCGTCCGCAAGGAGCTCCATGACGCGCTGATGACGGGCCCGGAGCACGCGGTGGAGTTCTTCCACGGCTACACCTACTCGGGCCACCCGCTGGCGGTCGCCGCCGCGCACGCCACGCTGGACATCCTGGCCGCCGAGGGCATCAACGAGCGCGTGAAGTCGCTGGTGCCGGTGCTGGAGGACGCGGTGCACTCGATCAAGGGCGAGCCCAACGTCATCGACATCCGCAACTGCCAGCTCGCCGCCGCGGTGGAGCTCTCGCCCATCGAAGGCAAGCCCGGCCTGCGCGCCGTCAAGGTGTTCGAGGAGGCGCTCAAGCGCGGGGTGCTGTTCCGCTTCACCGGCGACATCATCGCCATGGGCCCGCCGTTCATCTCCACCCCGGACGAGCTGCGCCGCATGACCGACGTGCTGCGCGAGTCCATCCGCGCCGCAGGGTAGTCCTCCCGCTCCGGCCCGCTCGGGTCCGGCGTGCCTCGTCCATCAGAGGCCGCCGGCCCGGCGGCGTGAATGACGCCTCGTGCCAGCTCCGTCCAAGCGACGCCTCGGCGTCTACGTGATCCTGACCCTCGTCGTGCTGCTGGGTCCCGTCGCCCTCATCAAGGGCCTCTGGTTCCGACGAGTGACGTTCCTCGCGGCCCCCACGCCTGCCACCAGCACGCTGGATCGCTCCGCCGCCCCGCTCCTCCGAGTGCTGGTCTTCGGCGACTTCGGCATCAATGGCGAGCAGCAGGAGCTGGTGGCTCGCGCCATGATCGAGGAGCATCAGGCGAGGCCCTTCGACTTCGGGCTCCAGCTCGGAGACAACCTCTACCCCTGCGGCCCGGACCTGGCGCTGCCTGGGGCCATGGACTGTGCCTTCAGCGCCGATGGCAACACCGTCTCCCCGGGCTACCGGCCGCCCGAGGATCCTCAGTTCCAGGCCATCTTCCACTCCCCGCTCGCGGGCCTGAAGCGCCCGGACGGTGAAGCGCTGCCCATCCACTCCGTGCTCGGCAACCACGACATCGGCTACTCGCTGTCGTGCATGGACGGCGACAAGCTGCCCCCGAATGTCTCGCGCGCGAAGGCGTGCCTGGAGCTCGCTCACCACGGGCCCGGCTGGGACATGCCGGCCCGGCACTTCGTCGTCGACACGCCGGTGGCCCGGTTCATCCTGTTCGACTCGAACACGCTGTCGCTCGACGGCTACGCCTTCTCCTTCGACGACGAGGTGGCCTTCGTGAAGGAGGCCATCGCCGGCTGCGGCGGGCGGCGGTGCTTCCTCGCCTCGCACCACATGGCCGTCACCTCGGGCATGCACCGGCCGGAGACCCGCACCCAGGCCTATCAGGAGCGGGTGCGCCGCCTCGAGGATGCAGGCCACATCGACGCGTGGCTGTCTGGGCATGACCACGACTTGCAGCACTCGCTCACGGCGAAGGGCTACGACGTCTTCATCTCGGGAAGCTCCGCCAAGACCCGCGCCGAGCGGTTCGGTCCGGATCCAGCCCCGGGCGCCCACCTCTACTTCGGCTCCACGGCCTGGGGCTTCGCCGTGCTCGAGGTGTTCCCTGCGGGCTGGAACATGCGCTTCCTCGACGAGCACCGCGCACCGCTCTACTGCTGCGAGGCCCACGGCCAGGGCCGGTGCGAGCCGGTGGCCTGCCCTCAGGGGTAAACGAGGCACCCCGGGCGCCTTCGCCTCACGTCACGGCAGGAGCCCTTGCTGCACCGCGAGAGAGAGGATCTCTCCAAGCAGCTCCAACCCGCCCGAGGTGTCAGTGCGCGTCTGCGAGCTCTTACCTTCCTGCACGCGCTTCTCACCGCCGAGGAACATGGGAAGCGGCCGGCGGCCCAGGCGCAGCAGACGCTCGTCATAGAAGGCCGCGGGTGCTCGCTCCTTGAGCACCCGCGCCAGCGCCACCATGTTGGCGGTGCGGGTGGGCTGCATCGCGGTGCCCAGGCACGAGAAGTCCAGCTCCCGCTCGCGCAGCACAATGCGCTGGCCGCCTCGGCCGTGCAGGAGGATGGCCTGCTCAGTCTCCTCCTGCTGGGAGCGCGCCGTCTTCTCCACCGTCGTGGACGTCTTCAACCCCTGGGTGGCCAGGGCCGTCGAGAGGGAGAACTGCTTGGACTTCTGGGTGACCTCCGTCTCGGAGCGGACCGAGCTGGCGCCACGCAGAATGGTGACGAGCTCGGCCCACGGCAGCTCGATGGGAACCCCCGTACGAGCCTGAAAGGTGGCCCCCGTCGGCCCGAGCTTGGCGGTGCGGGCCACGACGCGCTGCCCTTCGGCCGCCGCCGCGCCCTCCAACGCGAGCACCGCCACCCCCGCTTTGCGCAGCTCCTCCACGAGCGCATCCGCGGCCTGGGGAGCGAGGCTGGCGAGGATCGCCGGAGGCTCGGGCGCCAGGCGAATGCGCGCCTCGGCGAGCGTCAATCCGGTGGCTCGACCGAGCGCGGCGGCCGCGCTCTCCACATCCGTCAGGGTCCGCACGCTGGCCACGAGCTTCATCTCTCCAGCCTAACCCACTGGAATCGCAGACCTCCAGGTGGAGCCCCCAGGAATCCCGGCCTACGATGGCGAGCAGGTCCACCTCCGGAGAACTTTCGCCGCGCTGGCCCGTTTCTCCCCGACGCTCATCCTCCTTTCCTGGAGCCCTCATGCTGATCAACCTCGCCCCTCGGGCCCTCGTGGCGCTGCTCGCCGTGGGTCTGGCTGTCCCCATCACCGTCCAGGAGGTGCTCGCCACCAAGGCGGACACGAGCTCGCTCGGCGGACCTAACCGGTATCTGACCTTCGTCAGCACGGACAAGCCGATGTACCGCCCCGGCGAGCAGGTGCTGGCACGTGGCCTGATGCTCGAGGCGATCAGCCACAAGCCCAGCTCCCAGCCGCAGCAGGCGATGATCGAGATCCGCGGCCCCAAGGGGGACGTGGTCACCTCGGCGAATGTGCAGACGCAGGACTCGGTGTGGGGCTACGCGTGGACGGTGCCCGCGGAGCTGGCTGGCGGCGAGTACACCCTCAAGGTCACCTACCCCTGGTCGGGTGAGGCGCCCGCCGAGCGGAAGTTCGACGTGCGGGCCTACCGCGCACCGCGGCTCAAGTCCCAGATCGAGTTCCTCCGAGACGGCTACGGCCCGGGAGACACGGTCACCGCCACGCTGGACGTGAAGCGCGCCGAGGGCGGTGTTCCCGCGGGCGCGAAGATCACCGCCACCGCGATCGTCGACGGGGCCACCGCGGCGCAGGTGCCGGGCACGGTCGACGACAAGGGGCTCTGCACGGTCAGCTTCAAGCTGCCGGCGCGGATCGAGCGCGGCGAGGGCTCACTCGCCTTCGCCATCGAGGACGGAGGCGTGGTGGAGACGGCGGCCAAGACGATCCCCATCCTGCTGCAGACGCTGGATCTGTCGATGTACCCGGAGGGAGGCGATCTGGTCGCGGGCCTCCACTCGCGCGT
Organism: Hyalangium sp.; assembly: GCF_045802625.1. NCBI lineage: Bacteria > Pseudomonadati > Myxococcota > Myxococcia > Myxococcales > Archangiaceae > Hyalangium > Hyalangium sp. The sequence continues at coordinate 10,123 of NZ_JBJMQP010000259.1, forward strand.
CTACTTCGAGGCGAAGACGCCCGCGCAGAAGCCCGCGGATCTCGTGGGCGCGCTCATCATCCAGGCCACGGGCCAGACGGTGACGACCATGCGCTCCGCGCACGAGGGACGCGGCCGCTTCGAGTTCACCCCGCAAGCCGGCGTGAAGTACGCGCTGCGCATCGACGAGCCCTCGGGCATCACCAAGACCTTCCCGCTGCCCGAGGTGAAGGCCCGGGGTGCCGTCCTGCGCTCGAGCGACGACGTGGTGCCCGCGGGCAAGCCCGTCACCCTCTCCGTGGCGCTCTCGGGTGTGAGCAAGGCGAAGCTGACGCTGAGCAAGCACGAGGTGGAGGTCGCCTCGGCGCAGGTCGGCTCCGAGGGGCAGGTGACGCTCGATCCCAAGGACGCGGACGGCGTGCTCGTCGCCACGGTGTGGGACCACGATGGGCGCCCGCTCGCGGAGCGGCTCGTGTTCCGCCAGCCGGCCAGGGCGATCGACGTCGAGGTGAAGCTGGACAAGAAGAGCTACGTGCCGGGAGACACGGTGCAGCTCACCGCTCGGACGACCCAGGGCGGCAAGCCGATCTCCGCGCTGGTGATGCTCACCGTCACCGATGACTCGGTGCTGGAGCTGATCGAGAAGCGGGACCAGGCGCCGCAGCTGCCGGTGATGGTGCTGCTCGAGCCCGAGGTGAAGGAGCTCGCCGACGCGCAGGTGTACTTCGATGAGAAGAACCCGAAGGCGAAGCTGGCGGTGGACCTGTTGCTCGGCACACAAGGCTGGCGGCGGTTCGCGCTCGCGGACCCTACGAACTTCGTGTCGCAGCACGGTGACCTGGCTCGGCGTGCGCTCGCCATCCGCGTGCCCGTGGCACAGCCCATGGACGTCATGGCGCTGGAGGAGGACATGCCCATGGCCGGGGCTGCCATGCCTGCGCCCCCGCCCATGCCCGCTGGGATGCCGATGCCGAAGATGGCCGCGCGCCCAGGAGCGGCCATGCCTCCGCAAGCCATGCCCCCCGTCGCCATGGCTCCTCGCCCGCCGCCGGCCCCGCCTCCCGGGCGCCCCGCCAACCGGCCCGTCGCTGTCGGCGGGGCGGTCCGGGCTGAGCCGATGCTCCAGCCTCAGGCCGACGACGCGAGGATGCTGAACGCCGTGCAGAAGGCGGAGCGGGCGCGGAGGGATGTCGACGTGCTCGCCGACAGGGAGGTGGCCGGCCAGCTCATCTCCAACCAGCAGCAGATGGTCTACTTCCGCGAGTACGCGCACACCGTGCGGCCGGGCCGCAAGTCGGGAGACCGGCTCGACTTCTCGGAGACGCTCTTCTGGAACGCGGGCGTCCGCACCGACGCCAAGACGGGCGAGGCCAAGGTCTCGTTCGGGCTGAACGACTCGGTCACCTCGTTCAAGACGTTCGCCGGCACGGTGGGCGATGACGGCGCGCTCGGCTCGGCGGTGGCTTCCATCGAGTCGGTGCAGCCCTTCTACGTGGAGCCGAAGATCCCGCTGGAGGTCACCTCGGGGGACGTGATCCAGCTCCCGGTGGCGCTGGTGAACGGCACGGCGGCGGCGCTCAAGGGCGCCGGCGTGAAGATCGACTTCAAGGGTGACGCGCGGGTGGCCTCCCTCGGCGCGGTGGACCTGGCGGCGAAGGAGCGCGCCCGGCGCATCGTCGAGATGCAGATCGGCCAGGAGTCCAAGCCCATCGACCTGAAGCTCACGGCGAACGCGGGCGACTACTCGGACACGGTGACCCGCACCGTGACGATCAAGCCCAATGGCTTCCCGATCCGCGCCTCGTTCGGCGGGCTGGTCTCGCCCCAGAAGCCGGCGTCGCACACGGTGACGCTGCCCGCCAACGTGGTGCGCGGGAGCGTGAAGACCTCGATCGTGGTGTACCCGAGCCCGCTGGCCAACATGACCCAGTCGCTGTCCCGGCTGATCCAGGAGCCCAGCGGCTGCTTCGAGCAGACCAGCTCCACCACCTACCCGATGACGATGGCGCAGCAGTACTTCCAGTCGCACAGCGGCGTGGACCCCAAGCTGGTGGCCGCGGCGCGCGAGAAGCTCGAGACGGGCTACAAGCGGCTGGTGGGCTTCGAGTGCTCGGAGAAGGGCTACGAGTGGTTCGGCGAGAACCCCGGCCACGAGGCGCTCACGGCGTTCGGCCTGCTGCACTTCACGGACATGAAGCAGGTGCGAGACGTGGACGCGGTAATGCTGGAGCGCACCCGGGCGTGGCTGCTGAAGCAGCGCGACGGCAAGGGCGGCTTCGAGCGCAAGCGCCGCGCCCTCCACACGTGGATCGAGGATCGCGACACCTCGGACGCGTACATCACCTGGGCGCTGCTGGAGAGCGCGCCCCGCACGGCCGAGATGGCGCACGAGCTGTCCAAGGAGGTCGCCTCGCTGAAGGAGGCCGCGGCCAAGAGCCAGAACAGCTATGTGCTGGCGCTGGCGGCCAATGTCATGGCCCTGGCGGGGGATAAGGCCGAGGCCGGGAAGCTGATGGAGCGGCTGTCCGCCAAGCAGGGCAAGGACGGCGTGGTGGACGGCGGCACCCAGTCCATCGTCGGCAGCATGGGCGAGACGCTGCAGCTCGAGACCACGTCGCTGGCGGTGCTGGCGTGGCTGCGGAACGCCTCCTACGCGGCGAACGTGGAGCGCTCGATGAAGTTCCTGGCGAACTCGTGCGAGGGTGGCCGCTATGGCTCCACGCAGAGCACGGTGCTCGCGCTGCGCGCCATCGTGGCCTACGACAAGGCGCGTGCGGCCAAGCGCGCGGGCGGCGCGGTGCGTGTCTACGTGAACGGCCAGCCGGTGGGCAGCGCGGTGAAGTACGAGGCCTCGGCGCAGGAGGCCATCCAGCTGCCGGACGTGTCCGAGCTGCTCACCTCGGGCGAGCGGAAGCTCGAGCTGCGGATGGAGAGCGGCGCCGAGCTGCCGTACTCCATCGAGGTCACCTACAACGCGCTGACGCCGGCCAGCTCGCCCAAGACGCAGGTGGCGCTCGAGGTGGTGCTGGCGAAGACGGCGCTCACCGAGGGCGAGCCGACCGAGGCGCGCGTGCTGGTCTCCAACAAGACCGACGAGAAGCTCCCCACCGCGGTGGCCATCTTCGGCGTGCCGGGCGGGCTCGAGGTGCGGCACGACCAGCTCAAGGAGCTGGTGAAGAAGAAGACCGTGGACGCCTACGAGGTCATCGGCCGAGACGTGGTCTTCTACTGGCGGGGCCTGGAGCCGCGGAAGAAGATCGACGTGCCGGTGTCGCTGATCGCCGCGGTGCCCGGCACGTACACCGGCCCCGCCAGCCGCGCGTACCTCTACTACGCGGACGAGCACAAGACGTGGCTCGACGGCGTGAAGGTGTCCATCGCGCCCAAGCTGTAGCGCCGGGAACGGAAAGATTCCATTTCACTACATCAGGCAACATTCGCCCACATCGTCCGACAATTCCCGCAACCTCCAATCCAGGGGCGCGGCGATGCGGAAGAAGAGACTGGGCGACCTGATTCGAGAGTCCGGACTGGTGGATGACATCCAGTTCCGCGCGGCGATCGGCTTCCACCACAAGTGGGGCGTGCCGCTGGGCCAGGTGCTGGTGGACAAGGGTTTCTGCACCGCGCAGCAGGTGCTCGAGCTCTTGTCCCAGCAGCTGGGGCTGCCCACGGTGGACCTGGATGAGGAGGAGCTGCCTCCCATCCTGGTGGATGTGTTGCCGGTGGAGGTGGCCGAGGCGTGCCGGGTCGTCCCGCTGTGGACCGAGGGCCCGCGGGACTCGGTGCTGGTGGTGGCCGCGGCGGCTCCGGCGCATCCGCCCGCGCTGGACGAAGTGGCTCGCGCGGCCGGAAAGACACGCGTGGTGGCGCTGCTGGCGACCGATGGCGCCATCACCCGCGCCATTGATCGCCTCTACTACCCGCACCTGCTCGGGGCGCAGCGGCCCATCGAGCCGATTCCCCTCCCCGAGGCGGATGAGCACCTGCCGCTGGTGACGGATCGCGCCGAGTACCTGAGCCTGGGCCGCATCGTGCCGGGCAGCCTGCCGGTGCCCACCATCGAGCGGGATGGCTTGTCCATCATGATGCCGCTGTCGATGGAGCTGCCGCTGCACGCCCGGATCACCGAGCCGGAGCTGCCGAGGGTGGAGGTGGCGCCGAAGGCCTTGGCGGAGCCCGAGCCAGAGGTCTGGGTGTACGGCTGGGGAGTCCAGGCCACGGAGGATCTGCTGGCCCTGCTGGAGGACGCGGGCCTGCGGGCGAAGGTGGCGCGCACCGAGGACGTGGTGAAGGCGAGCGCACGGGTGGTGGTGCTGGCGCCGGTGCAGTCGGTGGAGCCAGTGAAGCGGCACGGCCTCTGGGCGCAGCTGGTGCTGGCGGGCAAGGTGCACGATCGGGAGCGGGCGACAGCGCTGGGCGCATCGGTCTTCCTGCCCGGTCCGCTGCGCACGGAGGTGCTGCTCCGCGAGGTGCGCGAGCGCGTGGAGGCCGGCCACTCGGGGCTGCGCCGCGCGGGCTGAGGCTATGCAGGCCCCCACCTCCGGCAGCAAGCTCCCGGGCATGAGAACACTCACGCTCGCCCTGGGTCTGCTGCTCTTCCTGCCTCTTGCCGCATGGGCGGAGGAGCCCACGCCGCTCGAGCTCTCCAAGGTTCCCCAGGAAGGGAAGAGCCCGCAGGACTTCGTCCCCTCCGGCTGGAAGATCGAGGCCACGACGCGAGGAGACCTGGACAAGAACGGCAGCGAAGACGTGGTGCTCGAGCTGGTCGAGGCGAAGCCCGCGGAGAGCGCGGACGGAACGGTCACCGATCGCTCTCGCGCCTTGCTGGTCCTGCTGTCCTCGGAGGGCGGGAAGCTCCGCCGCGCGGGCGCCTCGAACCGGGCCCTCTACTGCATCGGCTGCCAGGGAATGCTCGGAGGCGGCGAGGGCGGAGTGGTGAAGATCGACAAGGGGGTGATCATCATCGACCAGCTCAGTGGCTCGCGAGAGATGACGCACACCACGCTGCGCTTCCGATTCGATCCGCAAGAGAAAAGGTTCATGCTCATCGGCGAGGATGTCGCCCACACGGACCGGGCCGTCGGCAGCACGGAGAGCCAGAGCACCAACCTGCTCACCGGGACGAAGGTCACCGAGAAGCGCCAGTTCGATCAGAAGAAGAACCAGGACGTCCTCCTCTCCTCGAAGAAGCAGAAGGTGGCGGCGAGCAAGCGCTACCTGGAGGACGTGGACATCTCGGCCTACTGAGCCCTCACGTGGGCAGGGGCTTCACGCCAAGCCCCTTCGAGGCGAGGAACTCCGGGTTGAACACCTTGGATGCGTAGCGGCTGCCGTGATCGTTGAGCAAGGTGACGATGCGCAGCCCCTGGCCTTGATGCCGCCGAGCCACCTCGTAGGCGGCACGCGCGTTGATGGCCGCCGACGTCCCCACCACGAGCGCGTCCTCGCGTGCCAGGTGGTAGAGCATCTCCAGCATGTCCTGATCAGACAGCCGCAGGGCCTCGTCCACCTGCGCGCGGCGGAAGTTCTCCGTGAGGCGCATGATGCCAATGCCCTCGGTGATGGAGCTGCCCGAGCCCTCCATCTTCCCCTCTCGCACGTAGCAGTAGAGCCCGGAGCCGGGCGGATCCACCATCACCACGCGCACCGAGGGGTTCTTCTCCTTGAGGTAGCGGCTCACGCCCGAGATGGCCCCGCCGCTGCCCACCGAGCAGACCAGGATGTCCAGACGGCCCTCGCACTGCTCCCACAGCTCGGGCCCGGTGGTGGCGTAATGAAAGTCCCCGTTCGCGGTGTTCTCGAACTGGTTGGCCCAGAACCAGCCGTTCTCCTCGGCGAGCGCCCGAGCCCGGTGGTAGAAGTGGTCCGGGTTGGAGAACGGCACCGTCGGGACCTTGCGAACCTCCACGCCCATGGCCTCGAGGTACTCGAACTTCTCGCGGGCCTGGCTGTCCGGCATGGTGACGACGACGCGGTAGCCTCGCTCGCGCCCCAGCAGCCCCAATCCAATCCCCGTGTTGCCCGCCGTGCCCTCGATGATGGTGCCGCCGGGCGCGAGCTTCCCCTCTGCCTCGGCCCGCTGGATCATCCCCTTGGCGGCGCGGTCCTTGATGCTGCCGCCGGGGTTCATGAACTCGGCCTTCCCGAGGATGTCGCAGCCGGTGAGCCGTGACAGCGAACCGATGCGCAGCAGCGGCGTGTTACCGACCGCGTCCCAGAGAGAGCCGATGCGAGGAGGTGCCATGTCCCCTCGTATACCTCAGCGGGTGGCCACCAGCGCTTCGATGCGAGCCTTCTCCGCGACCATGAGGTTGCGCACGTGCTCCAGCAGGGCCTGGACGTCTCCGGCGAAAGGCGCCGGATCCACGGGCGGCAGCACCTGCACATGGCAGTGGGCCTTCGTCTGCAGCTTGAGGCCGTGCTTGGGCAGGGTCTTCGCGGTGCCGGTGAGCACCACGGGGATGACGGGGCACTGCATCTTCACCGCGAGCTGGAAGGCCCCATCCTTGAAGGCCTTCATCCGCCCGTCTGGAGAGCGAGTGCCCTCGGGGAACATGAGGACGGGCACGCCGCGAGCGAGCCACCGCTCGCAGGCGGCCATCATCCGCCCCACGCTCTCCCGGTCTCCACGCACCAGGGGCACGTAGCGGTTGAGCCACATGTTCCAGCCAATGAAGGGCAGTTTGAAGTTCGCCGCCTTGGACACCCACTTGAAGGGCCGGTAGAGGCCGAAGAGCACCAGGATGTCGCCGAGCGACTCATGGTTGGCCACCAGCACCGCGGGCCCGCGCCAGGGCAGGTGGTTCCGTCCCTCCACCCGCATGTGCCAGAGCGGGTTCACATAGAAGTAGAGCTGCGCCCAGAAGCACGAGTACAGGTGCAGGATCCGCCCGTTCCGATCGAACGGAAGCGTGACGGCCCACACCACGAGTGCCCCCAGGAAGAGCACCAGGCAGGAGCTGGCCAGGAACGACCAGAAGACGATGGAGAACAGGAGTCGGATAGCGCGCCGCAGTGTGCCACACGCGGGCACCCTTGCGAGCGAGAACTCTCCGCCAGGGCCCGGAGCGCGTGTGGCCTTCTTGCAGATCAGAGATGTGCAGGATCCTCAGCTTCCAGGCGTCCACCGGGACCTCTCCATGCGCGGAGAGAGCATATGCCACGCCCCGAATCGGCTGGCCAAAAAGCCTTGGCGGCAAGGCGCCTGATGAGGTTCCATGCCAGCCGGCCGTGTCGGGCTGCACAGCGACCAGGAGGCGTGCGCGTGCATTGTCGTCCAGCGAAAAGCACCCTGCCGGAGGGCCGCCCCTTTCGCGGGTGGATGGGCCTCGTGCTTGGCTTGCTGGCCTGTGCCGAAGTACAGGCACCGGAGACGCCTACGAACTCTCGTAATGGGTATCCGCGAGGGCCGGAGAGCTTCTGCGCGTTGAATCCCGAAGGGTGTCCTCCAGACCCCTCCGGCAACGAACCTGGGCAGGACGTGGAATCCGCAACCAAGAGTGAATGCCTTGATGCCTGCGAGGCTGGCGGTGAGGTACTTGCCAACTTCTGCAGGCGGTTGAGGACTCCCCGGAGACAAGCCCTGTGCTGGGCCGCAACCCATGGCTCCAAGACCGCATGCATCGGCATGTGCCACGCCATCTACAAATGATCCAACAGGACCGGGGTCCTATGAATCGGACAAGAAGACCCACGAAGGACTGGCGTCCCAAGCTCACGGCCATCGTTGATCCAATCGCGGACGACTACTGGTCCTATAGGACCGAGGACGGAATCAAGCGAACCTCTCGCATCACCATTGGCCGGCCTGCCCTGCTCGAGGACCGCTCACACTGGTACTGCCCCATGTTCTTCGAGCATGTCACCCGGGGTATCGACTACGCCTTCGGGGTGGGCCCTGTCGACGCGCTGATGAACGCCATGTACTTCGTCCGCAAGCGCTTCTACGAGTTCGAGGACGTCACGCCTCGCGCGAAGCCCAAGGCCGCAGCCAAGCATCCCCGCTCCCCCAGGAGTCAGGCCCCCAAGAAGGCCGCCAGGAAGTCTTGAGGCGCCGCACAGCGGAGGCCGACCACATCAACCGACAGCCAGTCGGGCCCGCGAGTTCTCCTGCGCGGGAACCTTCAGAAATGCGCGGTGTCAGTCCTCCCAGCAAGCCAGCAGGGAGCCGCCATGGCCATTCCATTGACACTCAAGGTCTTCAAGGGCGCAACGCTCGTCACCTCGCAGGATTTCGAGCGCGACATCATCAAGATCGGCCGGCTGTCCTCAGCCCACCTACGCCTGGATGACGAGAAGGTCAGCCGGGTCCACTCGGTCATCGAGGTGGCCGCCGACGGCGCTCTGTCCATCATCGACATGGGCAGCGTCGAGGGCACCTACGTCAACGGCAAGCGCGTCAACAAGGGCCGCATCACCTTCGGGGATGAGATCCGCGTGGGCGGCACCACCCTGCGCCTGGAGAGCCCGGCCGCTGTGGCCGCGGTGAACCTGGCCGCCGCCGCATCGAGCACGGCGGTGCTCCCGCCAGCGCCGGCCCAGGAGACGCCAGTGGCCGTGGGGCTCGCGCAGGCAGCGGCTGTGGAAGCGGCTCCGGCGGTAGTGCCACTGGCCGAGACGCCCAGCACCGAGCCCATGCCTCGCGCACGCGCCGCGCGCCGGAGCCACGCGAGCGGGCCGCTGGGCGTGTCCCTGAGCTTCCTGTGGGGTGATCAGCGCGTGGGCGAGTTCTTCCTGCCTCCGGGCGAGGAGAAGTCCTTCAGCGTGGGCACCGCGGCGGGCGTGGACTTCGTCATGGGCGACGGCAGGCTCGGCAGCCCGCGGCTGGAGGTGCTGCGCACCGACGGGCAGACGCACACCGTCTGCTTCACCGGCAAGATGAAGGGCGAGCTCATCCGCAACGCGGAGACGCTGAGCCTCGAAGCCGTCATCGAGTCCGGCAAGGCCTCTCACGAGGACTCGGGGTACATGCTGGCGCTCGAGACGGACGATGTCTTCTGGGTGGATCTGGGCGGCGTGACGATGGAGGTGTGCTTCCAGCCGGTGCCCAAGCGGGTGTACGTCCCGCTGGCGGACTCGGTGGACTACCGGGCGCTCAACATCTTCCTGGTGATGTTCTTCGCCGCGACGATGTTCATTATCAGCGCGCTGAACCGCAGCGGCGACGACGATGCCTTCGCCGATGATCTCAACGTCGATCAGGCCCGCCTCACCAAGTTCATCGTCAAGCCGCCCGAGCCGCAGCGGAACCACTTCATCGACCAGCTCAACCAGCAGAAGACGCACCAGCAGCAGACGGCGCAGGCCAACCCCGAGCCGAAGCCGCTGCCCCGTAGGACTCCCCCCAGGCAGCCTCCTCGCACGGGCTCGCAGGACCCGAGGAGCAAGGGAGCGAACCTCGTGAAGGATCTCTTCCACGGCTCGGGCAAGAACGTCGCCGGCCTCTTCAGCAACTCGAACCTGAACAGCGATCTCCGGAATGCCATCAGCAACGTCTCGGCCATGGCGGGCCCGGCGGGCAGCATCATCGGGCTGGTGACCAAGAGCGGCCCGGGCGGTCCGAGCGGTCCGGGCAACACCGTTGGCATCGGCGCCATCGGCACGATTGGCCGAGCGAATGGCCACCCGGACTATGGCGAGAAGATCGGCGGGCTCACCGGCAAGCAGACCGTGGACGTGGGGCTCGCCGCCTCGGAGCCCGAGGTGAAGGGAGGCTCGCTGGACAAGGAGCTCGTCCGCAAGGTCATCCAGGAGCACAGGCCGCAGATCCGCGCCTGCTTCGAGAGCCTGCTCAACCAGTACCCGGATCTGAACGGCAAGGTGCAGGCCCAGTTCACCATTGGGGCCGAGGGGCAGGTGCTCCAGTCGACCGTTCTCCAGTCCAGCACGGGCAGCAAGGAGCTGGATAGCTGCGTGGCCAGCCACGTGCGCCTCTGGGAGTTCCCCAAGCCCAAGGGCGGCGGCACCGTGGTCGTCAGCTACCCGTTCATCTTCAAGCAGTCCGGCAAGTGAAGGAGGCGCGGCTCAGGCGCCTCCATGAGCCCGCGAAGAAGATTGTGCCACGTGGGAGTCTCCGGTCTGCGTAGCATGGAAAGACCTTCGCCGTGCTGGGAGACACCATGCCTGTGGACGATCGGCCGCAGCTCTTCGCTCATCCCTTCTCCTCCTATTGCTGGAAGGCGCTGATCGCGTTGTGGGAGAACGGGATCGACTTCGCCTACCGTCGGCTCGATGAGCCGGACGTCGCGGCCCAATGGGAGGCGCTCTGGCCGCTGAAGAAGATGCCGCTCCTGGTCGATCGCGGCGCGGTGATCCCGGAGGCGACGATCATCATCGAGCATCTCGGCCTGCACCGGCCCGGACCGGCGGCGCTGCTCCCCGCGGCTCCCGCGGCCGCGCTCGAGGTACGGAAGCTCGATCGCCTGTCCGACAATTATTTGATGACGCCGATGCAGACGATCGTGTTCGACCGCGGCCGGACGGACGGTGCCCACGATGCCCTCGGCGTGAAAAAGGCGCGGGACCTGCTCGACACCGCCTACGGTTGGTGGGACCGGCACATGGCCGGGCGCCAGTGGGCCGCCGGCGACTTCAGCCTCGCCGATTGCGCCACGGGGCCGGCGCTCTTCTACGCCGACTGGGTCCACCCCATCCCCGAGCGCCACGCGGCGCTCCGCGCCTATCGCGCCCGCCTGCTCGCGCGGCCCTCGATTGCCCGCGCGGTGGAGGAGGCGCGGCCGTTCCGTTCCCTGTTCCCCGGCGGTGCACCCGATCGCGACTGAGTCACTCGCGGGTGTACGTGACAGGTGTTCCCAGGGCTGGAGACGGGCTTTCAAGTCCCTCAAGGGGCTGTGAGGCCCTTCACCCGCGGCCTGTGAAGCGCTTCACAGCGCCGACGTCCCTTGAGCGCCAATCTTGTGCATACCAGGCCGCAGGGGGCGGTTCCTGGTGACGGTACTCAAGGGGAAAAGGTCATGGGCCTGGGATTCCGAATCAACGTGTACAACAACACTGCTCAGACGCTGCTGGTTCAGTCGGCCAATCCCACGGGCCTCTTTGTATACACGCCGATCCACCAGCGGCTCTCGCCTGGGCAGTTCCTGAGTCAAGAGCCGCTCTACTACAAGCTCGAGGCCGGTGCCGGTGGCTTCGTCTTGAACATCTTCACTCCCTCCGGAGACATGGGGTTCATCAGCCTCCTGCTGGATGAAAACGGGATGGAGGCCTGCTTGCCGGGAAACCCGTGTGTTGCCACGTTCACTCCGGCAAGCACCCACCACGGAACTCATATCTTCCCATTCATCGCCTTGGGCGTCTGGGGGGACTGTGCCCTCGGGACCATCAATCTGGTCGAGGTGACCCAGTCGGTGGTCCAAAGACCTCAAGTCACTCCGGAGATCTACAGGCCTTTGCTTCCGGGGCTCTGAGGGTGCCCACCTTCCGTGGCAGGCGCGGCCATGGCAAGAAGGGCGTCCCATGCTCAAGCAGGAACTGCTGGACGCGTATCTGGGCCGTCAGCCCACCTTCGAGGCCCTGGGCCGGGCGCTCCACGCCCACCTCCAGGGCGTGCTCGAGCGCGGCGGCGTGAGCGTGCACGGCATCAGCTACCGGGTGAAGAGCCCCGCCAGCCTCGCCCGGAAGCTGGCTCGGCCCGACAAGATCTACGAGCGGCTCGATGAGCTCACCGATCTGGTCGGCCTGCGGATCATCACCTTCTTCGAGGACTCCATCGAGCAGGTGGCTCGGCTCATCGAGCAGCACTTCCGCGTCGACATCGATCGCTCGGTGGACAAGCGGCTGCGCCAGGACCCGGACAGCTTCGGCTACCGCTCGCTGCACTACATCTGCCATCCCCCTCCGGAGCTGCTCGAGCACCACTCCGGCTGGGACTGGCCCTTCGAGATCCAGATCCGCACCATCCTCCAGCACGCCTGGGCCGAGATTGAACATGACCTCGGCTACAAGTCTCCCGAGTCGGTCCCCCTGCCCGTCCGGCGCCGCTTCTCCCGGCTCGCGGGCCTGCTGGAGATCGCCGACAGCGAGTTCGTCGAGCTGCGGCGCTTCATGGAGAGCTACGCCCAGGAGGTGCGCCAACCCGTGCAGCTGGAGCGCGACGCGCTCGAGCTCGACACGGTGTCCCTGCAGTCCCTGGTGGAGGCCGGCCCCGTGGCGGAGCTGGACCGGGTGCTCGCGGACCGGCTGGGCCGGCCCCTGGCTCCTGCGCTCTTCTTCCCGGACTACGTGACGCGCATGCTGCGCACCGTGCAGCTGGATCGCCCGGCGCGAATCCTCCAACGCCTGGAGACGTTCAGCCCGCGGCTGCTCACCTTCGCCGAGCGCTACTTCCGCTTCACCACCGAGGCCTGGGGTTTTGGCGGCGAGCACCTCGACAGCGTGCAGCGGGGCTACAGCCTGGTGCTCCTGGCCCACTGGCAGGCGCTCTTCGAGGCGGAGCTGGAGCTGCACCGGGTAGAGCGGATGAAGGGCTTCTACCAGCAGCTCGACTACCCGGACGACGAGGCGGAGGCGCGCCGCATCGCCCGGCTCTTCGTCAAGTGCTTCGCCGACTGGCGAGGCCACTCCCCCAGCTGAAGCAGCGGAGGAGCGGCCCACGCCCGGCTCCGGCGAGAGCGGGGCGCTCCGGGCCATTCACCCGGAGCGCCTGGACCGCTAGCCGATGATCACCTGGCACGAGCAGGACGTCATGTCGCACTGCGTGCCGGCGCCGCAGGTGTCACCGCAGTTGGGCTTGCAGACGCACTTGTTGCCCGCGTCGTTGCAGCCCAGCGTGGGGCCGGTGCAGTGGTCCGGCTCCGTCGGGCTGTAGTTCGGGTCGTCCTGGCACGGCACGCCGCCGTTCGGGTCGCTCACCGCGTTGATCCAGTACTGGTACGACACCGCCGCCTGAGAGGTCTGGCTCGCCGGGCGGCACGCACCGAAGAGCGAGATCGTCTGGGCTCTGCCGTCGAAGTCGAAGCCGTTGACCGTGCTGCGCGGGATGTTGTTCGCCGTGCACGCCGCGGGGTTGCTCACGTTGTCCACGGCCACCTTGATGGAGGCGCCGATGGGCGGCTTGAGCGCCTTGTAGCCCGCGTTACCGATGGCGTTGGAGATGATCGCATCCATCGACGCCTTGATGGAGCTGGTGTCGATGATGGAGCCCAGCACTCCGCCCGAGGCATTGACCACCGTCACGTGACGCTGCACCTGCGGCGGCTGCGGGTTGAACTCGCGGCCCGTGTTGTTGAAGTCGCACGTCCCCTGGGTGCAGCCGCAGGCGCTCCCGGCCGGGCACACGATGCCGTGCACGGTGATGAGCTTGCCCGTCTTGTTGGTGGGAGCCGAGGGGGAAGACACGCCGCCAAAGAAATTGACGAAGTTCTGGACGTTCTCGCAACTGGAGCCGGTCTTGTCCGTGGTGCCACCCGTGCCGCAGTTGGCCACCGTGGTCGTGGGACCGCTGGTCTGATCATCCGCGTCGCCCAGGAGGACGACCACGAGGCTGGCATCCTTGCGCGCCTGGGTGGCCGACTCGGGGGCGGTGGCATCCGTGCCGGGAGTAATGTCATCAATGGCCTTACGGGCCGCGCCGAGCACGCCCTCGGCGCCGCCGCCGCCGGTACCGACCCAGCATCCACCGTTCACGCCCTGAGAGGTATTCCCGGGGCACATGGGCGCCGGCGTGACGCTGGCGGGCAGGCTGCAGACCCCGCTGTTACAGGTGCTGTTCTGCGTGAGCCAGGCCTTCACCAGGTTCACGTTGCGGGTGAACTGCCGCACGGCGCCCGAGTTGGTCTGGCTGGCCTGGTGGTAGCTGGAGGTGACCATCGCCATGCGCCAGTCCAGCGACGAGGCGTTGAGCGCATCCGCCGCGGCCTGGGCGGCGGTGGCCAGCGAGGTCTGGGAAGTCGCCATCGAGCCGCTGTCGTCCACCACGAAGAGGAAGTCCACCTTCGACGTCGTCAACTGGAAGCGCTCGCACTGGACGGCCGTGGGCTCGCCGAACTGGGCCAGCGCCGAACCATCCGACAGATCCCTCGCGGAGAAGGCAGCCACCGTGCTGCGGTTGGTGTCCGTGACCGCCGCCAGGTTCGTCACCGCGATGAGCACCACCACGCTCTGGGCCGAGCGGTGGACGTAGAGCGCCTCCAGGCGGAAGTCGCCATTGATGCCCGCCGCCGCGGCGCTCAGCCTGCCCGTGCTGCCGGGCAGCAGCGCGTCCACCAGCTGATCCGTGCGCCGCTTGAGGTCCGTGGTCGTGCCCACCTGATCGTAGAAGGCCTGCACTGCGTCATTGCCATCCCAGGTCCTGAAGACCTGGGCGGTGCGGTTGCTCAGGGCGCCCTTGCTCGAGATGGCGGGCCGCAGCGCCTCCTCATCCCCCAGCGGCGTGGTGGAGTTCGTGGGCGCGGGCTGACGGAAGACGAGGAAGGCGACCTTGTTGGTGTCGTCGTAGCCGATCAGGCCCCTCACATCGGTGCCGACCTTGATCTGGTTGACCTCCGTGAAGGACGGCGGCAGCGCCACCTTGATGTCCGGCCCGCTCTCCGACTTGAAGGTGACCGGGCGCAGGTTGGCCGCGGTGCACACCTGGGCCACAGGGCCCGACGCGTCGCTGGCCTTGGGGTCCAGCTCGCCGCTGTCCACCTTGCCGTTCTGGTTGGTGTCCTCGGCACCATCGCTCACGCCGTCACCATCGCTGTCCGCGTTGGCCGGATCCGTGGTCGAGGAGGGATCGGCATCCGCCTTGAAGTTGGTGCAGGTCTTCGGGTCCGGGTTGACGGTGACGCCCAGCTCGATGCCGTCCAGGATGCCGTCCCCATCGGTGTCCGCCACCCGCGGGTCCGTCTCGGTGCCATCCTTGACCCCGTTGGCGTTCTGGTCCTCGCCCTTCAGGTTGCCGTTGGTCGGACCATCGATGAGCCCGTCACAGTCCGAGTCCTTGAGCTGCGGATTGGTCTCGGTGGCATCCACCTTGCCATTGTGGTTGGCGTCCTCCACTCCGTCCAGCAGCCCATCCCCATCCGTGTCCGGGTTGGTCGGGTCCGTCGTCAGGGCAACGCTCTCATCCTTGGGCAGGGTGCAGTTGGTGCCAGACACGGGCGTGTCCACGCCCACCTCGAGCCCGTCCGGGAGCCCGTCCCGGTCGGTGTCCGCCAACCCGGGGTCGGTGTGCCTGCCGCCGCCTCGGTCCGTCTCGAACTCGACCTTGTCACTCAGGCCGTCACAGTCGGTGTCCTTGGTCGCGTTGTTGGGATCTCCCGGATCCGTGGGCAGCGGCGTCGGACCAGCGTCCGGGTTTTCAGGGGGCTTGTTGGAATCGCCGCAGGCGGCCACGGTCATCAACACCGAAGCGAGCAGCGCGGCATGAAACAGTCGTTGGATTTTCATAGTGAGGGTCCTCCACGTCAGAGGTGATCTCGCGCTCGGAGCCAGCCCTCCGGGACGCGGAACCCCAGCACCATACGCTCCCAAGATCTTGCTGCAATGTGTACCTGGGGGTGTTTCGGTGCGGTCAGGATTTTATGGTTGGATCCAATTGATCCTTACGCCACGAGCACGAAATTCCGCGCTGCGCATGTCCCTACATCCCACTGTCCCGTGAGGCGCTGCGTGACGTTGTTTGCTGGTGAGCATCAATCCGCTGGAGGTCCGCGGTGATCAACGCCCCTGCTGCGTGGGTGGGGGATCTCCACTCGTCCCGCGTGCGCGCCTCTCGGTGGCCAGCTTGAGCGCGGCGGCCGCGTCCCGGATCTCCTCGAGCAGTTGAGTGCGCGTGCGAGGAGGCTCGTGGGAGGGATCCCCGAGCCCGGCATCGCGCTGCTGCCTCAGCGCGCCGAGGATGAGATCCCGCACGGCCTCGGCATCCTCCAGCCCCACGAGCCGAGCCTCGTGACTTGGAGCACCGCGCTCCCGTGGCCCGCCGCGGCTGCCTCCAGCGGTGCTGACTCGCAGGCTCTTGAAGCCGAAGAGCCGCTCCAGTGGTCCCTGCATCACCTCCACGTTCTGCACGTTGGCGTAGCTCAAGGTGAGCTCTCTCTGGACGAAGGCTCCCTCGCGCAAGCGCAGGCTCCGGCTGCCGATGAGGTAGTCACGCAGCTCCCAGCCCAGCCTCCGCACCACCAGGGACACGGCCAGCGATACCAGCGTCCCCAGGAGGATGAGCCCCGCCACCAGGAAGAGGACCCATGAGACGGCACGGACCGCCAAGAGCCCGGAGATCAGGAACCCAGGGATCATCAAGAGCGGTGGAACATGAGTGAGCACGCTCCCCGTATAGGCGTAGGACAGGTAGCGCTCGGAGGGCTTGAGCTTGCGCAGCGTCTGGCTTCCCTCGGGGAGCGCGGGCGGCTCGAAGCGCAGCTTGAGCAGGGGCTCGATCAGCGGCCGCAGCGCGGAGACGAAGGCGGAGATCACCGGGGCGTCTCCTCGAGCGCGGCCGCCGCGGCCCGCAGGGAGTCCCGGATCTCCGTGAGGAGCTGCTCCTCGGTGCTCCGAGCCTCGGCAGGGGCCAGGGCCTTCTCGCGGATGCCTCGCATGCGCGCATAGAGGTAGTCGCGCACCGCCTCGAAGTTGCGGACTCCTTCAATCTTCATGTCCCCGCCCTCCCCCGCGCCCGCGGTCTGGAGGGTGACGGTGCCGATGCCGAGCCACCGCTCGAAGAGGTTCTGGGACAGGTGGATGTCCTGCATCCGCGCGTAGGTGAGGTGCATCTCGCGCCGGAAGAGGATGCCGTAGCCCATCGACACACCCTCTTCGTCGAAGCGGAAGTGCAGGGTGTGGTAGCGGAAGTAGAGCGGCAGGAGGACGAACGGCAGCGCTGGCAGGGCCAGGCACGCGGTGAGGATGTAGTACGTCAGGAGCGCGCGGTCGGGGCGCTGCAGGGCTCGGACCTGACGTTCGAGCCGCTGGAAGGTCGCGTTGTCCATTGAATCTCCGACAGTCCGCGCGGGCCGCAATTCCACCCCTCGAGCCCTCAGCGTGGCGTCCCGCACTCCGGACAGAACTTCGACTTGGCCGCCACCTCCGCGCCGCACTTGCCGCAGTTGGACTTGGCCGACAGGGGCTTGCCGCACTCGGGGCAGAACTTGCCGCCCTCCACGCTGGCGTTGCAGTGGGGACAGGCCACCGTCCGCTGAGCCTTCATGTCCAGGCTCTCCACCTGGTTCACCGTGCGGGCCTTCTCCCAGGCCTGCTCCACGGCGACCTGGGACTGGATGTGCGCGGCCTCCTCGGCCAGGTTGGGCGCGCAGTCCTCGCACAGCCCCCGAGCCTCGTTCCAGCACGCCTCCGGGCACACCCAGTGGCCACAACGGGAGCAGTGCTTGAAATGCGTCTTCGCCTCGTTCACCGCCTTGGCGTACGCGTCATCCCACGCCTTGCCGCGCAGCGCGTCCTTCACATGGTCGCCCGCGTAGGCCGCCCGCGAGAGCGCTCCGCCGAAGAACGAGCCCGCCGCCTTCAGGAAGCTGGAGGCCATGCCTAGCGCGCTTCCCTCGAACGAGGACATGTGCCCGTTGCCGCACTTGTCGCAGTGGAACTCGAACTGGAATCCCTCGTCGTTGGAGCGGTCGGTGTAGTTACGGGTGAACTGGATCATGGCCATGGGGCGACATCTCCTCCGGTGAGTCGCAGTCTTTTCGGACTATACGGCAACTCCTGACTCTCATCCTTCGATAACCTGAGTAGCCGCCACTCCGTATGCGGCCATCCCCCCGTAACCCCTGGAGTTTCCATGAAGGTTCATGTCCACGCGGCGCTGGCCGCGGTTTTCGCAGCCGCCGTCCTCGCTGCTCCCCAGGCCCAGGCCACCAACTACACGCTGTGGATCCACGGGAAGAACGGCGGTGGGACCCAGATCGGCAACTACGCCGACTTCTCCAACTGGGGCCCGGCCAGCGTCTCCGCGGGCGTGAACAAGAAGGCCGTCAACTGGGATGGGCGCCAGACGATCGGCGGCCAGAACTCCCACGTCCGGGATGCGCTGGACTGCTTCTGCACCGGCAGCAACTGGTGCTACATCGCCGTGCACAGCGCGGGGGACTTGCAGATCGGCTACGCGCTGTCGCTCTACGGCGGCACCGCTCGCTACAAGAAGAACGCCACCCCCAACTCCAGCGGCGTGTGCGGCAACACGGACGGCACCACGCAGACGGGCTGGAACATCCGGTGGATCGACGTGGCCTCCGGCGCGGGCGGCGGCAGCGAGCTGGCCGATGATGGCGAGTGGGCCACGAGCGATCCCATCGTGGGCAACCTGGTGACCACCACGGCGCGCGGCCTGTACGACCACAACAACACGCGCTCGCTGTGGTTCTACATGTTCGCGGGCGCCAAGGGCACGCTCTACTCGGGCATCCTCCCCGGGCAGGATGACGAGGCGGTGGCCTACCACTCCACCGGCGGTGTCGCGGGCAGCGCGGGCGGCGCGTACTGCAACCCGAGCGACTGGCTCTGCAATGATCTGACGACCGGCTCGGGCGCGTGCGAGGGCAACCACGCCAAGTGGAGCTTCCACACGGTGGACTTCCGCGATGATGCCGAGGCCTATTCCCACAGCGGCAACGGCAACTGGGAAGGCATCGTCAGCAAGGTCCGCGCGGACGTCGCCACCTACGCGCTTTAAGCCCAGGCCGCGGGGGGGATGTCGCCGCGGGACATCCCCCTGAGCCGGCTCAGAGCCCGATCGTGCGCGAGTGGGAGAAGGGCAGGAAGCGGCGGTAGGAGCGCGACCAGATCAGCCCCACCAGCACCTTGCGCACGAACCAGGGCATGTCATCGAGGAAGAACGCCCGCTGCTCGTCGGGGGTGAGGGCGTGGATGATGAACAGCAGGACCTGCGTCCCGCCCTCCTTTTGGTCCCTGGCGACCATGCGCTTCTGGCTGTCCTCGAGCTCCGAGGCGGAGACCACCTTCGCCATGTGCGAGGCCGTCAGCACCTGCTCCTCGATTTGAAGGTGCGGAAGGAGCAGCGTCCGCAGCTCGCCGGCGACACGGCCCAGCGAGGGGAAGGCGGCCGAGCCCTGCTCACGGACCTCCCGAGCCGCCTTGCCCAGGGCTTCGCATGTCGCGTGCACCTGCACATGCTCGGAGCCGCGCGAGTCCAGGAAGGCGGCATCGGAGGCGCTCACCGCCGGGCCCTTCTTCAGCACGGGGAAGATGTACTGGTCCTCGCCCTCGTGGTGCAGCATGAGGAAGCGCAGGTACAGCTCGATGAAGTCGGCGAAGTCCTGGGTGGAGACCTGCTCCTTCGTCTCGGCCACCTGGATGATGCGGCCGAGGTTGCGGCGCAGGACATCGTGGATGAGGCCCATGCGGAGGGCGGACTTCGCGAAGATGCTGTCAGGCGCTACGGCCTGAACGCTCGAAGCGGGAGCTGGCTGTCCGGAGGCGGATGAGGGGGACGGGTCCGTCGCTGGCGACGTCATGATGGGCGAACGATGCCGATTCGTGAGGGGTAAGTCCAATCCCCCCATTTCCCAGGAAGTCCGCACCACCGAAGCCAATCAGGCCCTACGGCAGCCGGTGCTCCAGCAGATCCCACCGCTGGTTCACCCACTGGCGGATGTAGTCCACCTCCTCCGAGTACGTGGTGAGGTCGGTCCGGTCGGCCCAGCGCTCGAAGGTGCGGTACTGCTGCCCCCAGCGCGCCTCGTCGCGCCGAGCCGAGGCGTCCAGCTCGCTCACGTAGCCGTCGATGAGGTGGAGCACCTCCGCCTTGGACAGCGGGCCGTGCAGCAGCTGCTGGTAGCGCTCGCGCATGGGCCCGGCGATGGTGGGCTCCTGCAGCATGCGCGCGAAGAGCAGGTTGTCCTCCGAGAAGTCCGGCAGTGCGTTGGCCGCTTGCCGCCGGGTGTCCCAGCCCTGGCCGAAGCTGGCGTCCAGATCCCAGGGAATGAAGCGGGACGGGCTGCGCGGCTCGCGGGCCATGTAGTGGTTCGCGTTCTTCGCGCTCGAGTCCGTGCCGAGGATGAGCGTATTGAAGATCCACCAGTCCTCGTAGTCCTGGGGCTTCATGTACTCGCCGCGCTTGTCGCGGAACGTGGCGGCGTCCGAGTCGGCCACGAAGGCCGTGAGCGCCTCCAGCCCGTCGAAGGCACCGGGCCAGCCCTCGGGAGGCTTGCCCTCGCTCTTCTCGAAGCCCTGGTGCAGGGTCGTCTTCGGCGCGCCGTCCGCGTCCAGCCGCGAGAAGTTGGCGTCGGCGTCCACCGCCTTGAAGAGGTCTCCCTTCTTGGACGGGCCCTGGCGCTCCAGCAGCTCGTCATCGACGTGGTCGATCACGGTGAACACGCCCCAGTAGCGCCCGTTCATGTAGAGCACCGCGCTGTACGTCTTGAGCTGGATGTGGTCCGGAGACATCCGGTTCCACAAATCGAAGGCGAGCCTCGGCCGCAGATACGAGTTGTCGTTGAAGTGGGTGACGAGCGCCACCCGGTGCCGGCCCGTGAAGCCGCCGCCGGCCTGGAGGGGCTCGTTGAACGCATCATCGTCCGCGAACTTGAACGTCATGCTGCGCTTGGGGAACACGCTGGAGGTGGCCCCGCGGTACTTGGCCCCAATCGTGTAGTGGTGGCCGCGGTAGATCAGCTCCGCCGGGCGGTAGTCGCCCGCCGTGAGCGGGCCCGAGAACATGAGGTGGAAGACGGGCAGGCCGTACTCCTCGGTGTACTTCGCCGGATCGGCGATGGGCACGTTGTCCGGGGCCTGCCAGTTGTCCACCACGCCCACCTCGAGGACTCCGGTCTCTCCCGTGGTGCGCTCGGTGACGGTGAGCGTCCAGACGGCGGCCTGGTCCTTGCCCGGCGTCCAGCGGAAGGTACCGGCCGCCTCGTCCACCGTGGCGCCCGGCGGCAGCGGAGACACCGTGAAGCGCAGCTCCGGCCCCGTGAGCCCCTTCGCGCAGCGGAGCGTGACGGTCAGCGTCTCTCCCTCGAGCAGCCAGTGGCGAGCACCGCCGTCCGGAGCACAGCGGGTGGCCCGCGGCGGCTCGGGAGTCCCCGCATCCGGAGTGCCCGCATCGGGCGGAGGCGTGCCCGCGTCCCCCGGTGAAGGCGCGGGCGACGTGGGAGGTTCAGGCAGCGGCGGTATCGGGATGGGCGGCATCGGAATGATCGGCTTCTCGGAGCCGCCTTCCCCGCCCGAGGAAGAAGGACTGCACCTCGGCCCCACCATGCACGCAGCCAACAACAGCATCCCGCCAAAAATCCGCCCCCGCCCCACCATTGTCCCCACCCCTGCCCGCAGCACGGCCCTCGAGAGAAGTAATCATCCCGAGCCGTGGATGGCACCGCCGTCACGAGCAGTGTCCTCGCTCGGACGGCCCGTGTTGCCACAATGAGGAATGGTTCATCTTTGAACAGGTTCTATACTCGCTGCCGACCATGTCCGAGCTCTCCGCCCCCCCGACCACCCGCCGAGGCTTTCTCGGCGCCCTCACCGTGCTGCTTGGCGGTGTCATCACGGCGCTCGCGGCCGTGCCCGTGCTGGGAAGCCTCTTCTCTCCCCTTCGCTCCGGGCCCAGCACCAGCGCCACCGACGCGCCCATCCCCGTGGGCAACGTCTCCGAGTTCCCCGTCGGCACGCCTCGCCGCGTCGAGCTCATCCGCTCCGTCACCGACGCCTGGAGCCGCTCCGAGGCCACCACCATCGGCGCCGCCTGGGTCACTCGCAACGCGGACGGCACCTTCACCGCGTTCTCCACCGTCTGCCCTCACCTGGGCTGCGGGGTGAACCTGGACAAGCAGCGCAACCTCTTCGCCTGCCCCTGCCACACCTCCGCCTTCACCCTGGATGGCAAGTACAAGGCCGGGCCCGCGCCTCGCGGCATGGATCCGCTCGAGGTGGAGGTGCGCGGCAAGCAGGTGCTGGTGCACTACAAGCGCTACAAGCAGGGCCTCCCTGACCGCGAGGCAGTGTGAGGCCCTCCATGCTCAAGCGCTTCCAAGACTGGCTGGACTCCCGCACCGGCTACCGCGCCCTGATGCATGTGGCGCTGTACGAGAACGTGCCCGGCGGCGCCCGCTGGCAGTACGTGTTCGGCTCGGCCGTCACTGTCCTCATCCTCATGCAGGCGGCCACCGGCGTGGCCCTGGAGCTGTACTACAGCCCCTCCACCACGAATGCGTGGGCCTCCGTCAACTACATCGAGACCCAGGTGCTGATGGGCTCGCTGCTGCGCGGCATCCACCACTGGGGCGCCTCCGCCATCGTCATCATGGTGGCCCTGCACCTGCTGCAGACCCTGTGGGCCGGCGCCTTCCGCGCTCCGCGCGAGCTGAACTGGCTGGCGGGCTTCATCCTGTTCCAGCTCATCATCGGCCTGGCCCTCACCGGCTACCTGCTGCCGTGGGACCAGAAGGGCTACTGGGCCACCCAGGTGGCCACCTCCATCGCCGGCACCGTGCCGCTGATTGGCCCCAAGCTGCAGATGTTCCTCCAGGGCGGCTCCTCCTACGGCAACCTCACCCTGACGCGCTTCCACACGCTGCACGTCATGCTGCTGCCCGCGGCGCTGTTCTCCGTCATCGCCGTCCACGTGGCGCTGTTCCGCAAGCACGGCGTCACCCCGCCGGACCTGTCCGCCGAGGAGCTGGCTCGCAAGGCCGAGCCCTTCTATCCCCGCCAGCTGCTCTATGACACCGCCGTCTCCGCCGTCGGCGTGGGCATCATCTTCTACCTCGCGCTGCGCCATGGCGCTCCGCTCGAGGCCCCGGCCGATCCGTCCTCCCAGTACCTGGCGCGCCCCGAGTGGTACTTCCTGCCGCTCTTCCAGATGCTGAAGTACTTCGAGGGGGGCGCTGAAATTGTAGCCACCATCATCCTGCCCGGCGTCGCCATGGGCTTCCTGGCGGCCCTGCCCTTCATCCACACCACCTTCTCGCGCCGGGTGCCGGGCATCCACCGCATCCTCGCGGGAGTGCTCACGGTGGGCCTGCTGGGCGTGGGCGGGCTCGGCGCGCTCGCCGTGCGCTCGGACACGAATGATCCGGCCGTGGCCGCCATGGCCGAGCGCGCCCACGAGGAGGCCACCGAGGCCCGCCGCCTGGCCTCGATGGGAGGCGTGCCTGCCTCCGGCCCGCTCAACCTCTACCGGAATGATCCGATTGTCTGGGGACGCCGCGTCGTCACCGCCCAGTGCCAGAAGTGCCACGCGCCTTGCGACAGCCAGCCGTACAAGGGCAGCCCGTGCCTGGAAGGCTACGGCTCGCGCGCCTGGCTCTCCCGCTTCCTGCGCAACCCCCAGGAGCCCCACTTCTTCGGCAATACCAAGATCGACGACATGGAGGCCTACACCGGCCCGCAGGAGTCCGCCGATGCCCTCACCGAGTTCATCTACTCGCAGGGCGGCCGGACAGACGTCACCGCGGCGCTGGCCAAGAAGGGCGAGGGGCTCTTCGACTCGGAGGGCTGCGGCGGCTGCCACACCCTGGACGGCGTGGGCGGCGGCGCAGCGCCGGACCTCAAGGGCTGGGGCTCGCGCGAGTGGACCTATGCCTTCATCCGCACTCCCAACGCCGCCCGCTTCTTCGGAGACAACAACCAGATGGAGGCCTTCGACCACCTCCACCTACCCGAAGAGGACCTCCAGGCGGTGACAGCCTGGCTGCACGCCCAGGGCACTCAGCCCTTGAAGTTTCCCTGACCGGCCGCGTCCCAGCCGGCGAGTCATTCACCCGTAGGAACCCGTGGAGGCAGTAACCATGAAGATGCGGTTTGCGCTCGTGTTGGCCCTCTCCCTCTCCGCCACCGTCTACGCCGATGAGTCCGCTGGCGACACCTGGAAGGCGAAGTGCAAGGGCTGCCACGGAGACGATGGCAAGGCGAAGACGAAGATGGGGGAGAAGGAGAAGATCCCGGATCTCACCAACGCCGACTTCCAGAAGAAGCACTCGGACGCCGACATCAAGGAGGTCATCACCAACGGCTCCAAGGAGAACGCCAAGATGAAGGGGTTCAAGGACAAGCTCACCCCCGAGCAGATCGACGGTCTGGTGAAGTACATCCGCGGCCTGCCCACGGCTGCCGCGCCTGCCAAGTAGCCGAGGCGTGAATACCCGTGGGGACGGGCCGTCACCCCTTCTGGAGCCCGCACGGAGCCGTCCCCATGAAGACCTTCGCCGTCGCCCTCATCTTCCTCCTGTCCCTGGCCACCCTCTTCTCCGCCAGCCGCGCGGACGCGCTGAGCCAGCCGAGCCTTCAGCCGAGGATGGCTCGGCCCCAGCCGCTGCCAGAGGGGGATGAGGACAAGGATGGGGGCGACAAGAAGGACGACGACGAGGGAGACGAGGAGGAGTACCGGGGCCTCAGCCAGCGCGCCGCGCTGGAGCTGGTGGACCCCGGCGCGGGCGAGCTCCTGCTCCGCCTGCGCATGGCGGCGCTGCGAGGCCCCTGAGCTCGCGACAGCCCTGTTACACCCCCAGCGTCCGGGCCCAGGGCTGCTGACTGGCAGGGAAGCGATGCCAGGACTCATCGCCCGCGCCACTCGCTGATACGATGGTGGCGCATGTGGCTCATCGTGAACCCAGGGCTGCTCGACGAGCAGCAGCATCCGCTGCCGGAGGGGCCCTCGACCATTGGCCGTACGGACGAGAACTCCATCCGCGTGCTCCACATGAGCCTGTCCCGCAAGCACGCGCGGCTGGAGCGGGACGGAGACCGGGTGGTGCTGGTCGACCTGGGCAGCAAGAACGGGACGCTGGTCAATGGGGTCCGGGTGGATCGCTTCTCCCTGCATGATGGGGACTCGTTCCAGTGCGGGGATGTGACGTTCAAGCTCATGTCCTCCCCGGGTGCCTTCGAGCCCACGCACGTCCAGGGGCTGAAGACGCGCTTCTCGCCGCTCTCCATGGAGGAGCTGCTGGAGCTGGACAGGGCGCCGGGGAGCACCTCGGCGCTGAGGGTGCGCTCCGCGCGCGAGGCGGACCTGCGCTCCTCCGAGAAGCTGCGGGTGCTGCTCAAGGTGAGCCAGATGCTCTCCTCGCCAGGCCCCATCGACGGGCTGCTGGAGCGCGTGCTGCGGCTTGTGTTTCAGATCCTCGAGGTGGACCGGGTGGCCATCCTGCTGGTGGACCCGGCCACGGGGATGCTGCGCCCACGGGTGGCGCGGCTGTCGACGGGGGAGCTGCCCTCGGGCTCCTTCTACAGCCAGCACGTGGTGGACTACGTGCGCAAGCACACCGTGGCGGCGCTCTTCGCGGACGCGCGTGAGGATCCCCGGCTGGATGGGGCCAACTCCGTCATGTTGCAGTCCATCCGCTCGGCCATGTGCGTGCCGCTCAAGCCGCAGGACGACGTGCTGGGCGTGCTGTACGTGGACAACCAGGCCCAGGCCAACCGCTTCACCGAGGAGGACCTGGAGTTCCTCACCGCCTTCGGCAACCAGGCAGCGATCGCGCTCGAGAACTCGATGCTCACGCAGCGGCTGGCGGAGGAGGCGGTGCTGCGCAACGCCTACCTGCGCTTCTTCCCGCCCGCGGTCATCAAGAAGCTGCAGAGCGAGCGCCGGGCCCACCTGGACATCGTCGAGACGGAGGTGACGGTCCTCTTCTCGGACATCAGCGGCTTCACCTCGCTGTCCTCCACCCTGCACCCGCGGCAGGTGGTGGATCTGCTCAACGAGTACTTCCCGGTGATGGTGGACATCGTCTTCCGCCACGAGGGCACGTTGGAGAAGTACATCGGCGACGCGCTGATGGCGGTGTGGGGCGCGCCGTTCTCCCAGCCGGAGGACGCGGACCGGGCGCTGCGCGCGGCGGTGGAGATGCAGCGCGCGCTGGCGGACCTCAATACGCGCTGGCGTACGCAGGGCAAGCCGGAGCTGAAGATCCACGTGGGGCTGAACACCGGCCGCGTGGCGGCGGGCAACATCGGCTCCGAGCAGTATCTGCAGTACGCCACCATCGGAGATGCCACCAACGTGGCCAGCCGCATCTGCGACGCCACGCCGCCGGGGGAGATCCGCATGGCGGAGACCACCTTCCTGCGGACCCAGGAGCGCTCCTGGCCGCTGACGAAGCTGGCGCCCGTGGCGGTGAAGGGCAAGCCGGATCCCCTCACGCTCTACCGGGTGGAGTGGCGCGACGGCCCCACGCGCTGAGAGGGCGTCGAGTCGAAGCGACCCACCGCCAGGACACTCCATGAGAATCCGAGGAAGGTTTGGGTTGGCGCTGCTGGCGATGGTGGCGCTGACTTGGATGGCCGGCTGCGCAACCAGCGGTGCCACGGGCCGCCCCTCTTCCTTGCGGGGCGAAGCGCTCGCGCCTGAGTTCGCGCAGAGCACCAGTGACCAGGGCTTCTGGGCGAAGCGGGATGACTTCCAACTCCTGCAGCAGTCGGCGGGCCTGGAGGAGGGTTCCTGGCACGAGGCGGGAGAGGAGCTGGAGACAGCTGACGCGCACAAGCTGTGGGAGGCACTGGCTCGGACGCGGATGACCCTGCGCAGCTTCGGCCCGCGCCGAGCTCTCATCCACCTGCTTCGCCAGGTGCTCACCCGGAATGAGGACGTGCCTTACCCCGAGCTGTTGCAGCGCCTTCGCCCCTTCCATTTCCTGGTGGTGATGCGCCCAGACGGGTACCTGGTCAGCGCCCTCACGGGAAAGCCTCTCCAGCGTATGGGCCGCGTGGAGCTGCGCGAGGGCAAGTTCATGGCGGGCACCTTCGAGGTGGGGACCTTCTACCGGGACAAAGGTGGCGTCTTCTACCCGGTGGATGACTCGCTGCGTCCCTCGGGGCCGCTGCTGGGAGAGCTGGGCCTGGAGCGCGACTGGTTCAACGCTGCGCTCGATGGGGGCCAGGATGCGCTGGGGGAGATGGGGCTGGCGCTGGCCCAGTTCGTCACCTCTCCGGTGCGCAGCCTCCAGGGACTCCAGCAACTGCCGTCCGCAGTGGCGGCCCTCATCGCTTCCTCGCCCGACTACTTCGCGAGCTACTCGGCGCTTCCATTGCAGGAGCAGATTCGCGAGGCAGCCCGGCTGTCCACGCACCTGCTCATGCTCTACGGCAGTGCGGCCGGCACAGCCACGCGCATTTCCATGGCGGGTGCGGCACTGCCAGTGCTGTCACTCACCGCCGAGGGGGCACTGGCTGTAGAACAGGTGGTGGTGCCCGTGGGCACAACGGCGGCGGCGCTAGGCACAGGGGCCGGTGCCCTCTACGTCCTCATGGAGGCCCCCAAGGCTCGAGAGGAGGGCTCCGGAGACTCAAACAAGACGAGCGGTGGCTTCAAGCCTTTCACTGAGAGCAACTTCCGGGAGAATCTCGCACGCCTGACGGGACGGATGCCCAAGGAGGCGCACGCCCATCACGTCTTCCCTCAGCAGTTCGCCAAAGAATTCCGGAACGCGGGGATCAACATCCAGGACCCGAAGTACGGCGCTTGGTGGGAGCAGTCCAGCCATCTCAAGAACGCAGCCGAATACAATAGACGATGGCAGAAGTTCTTCGTGGCAGATCACACGCTCGAGGAGATTCTTCAGTTCGGAAGAGAGCTGGGAGGCGAGTTTGGGTTCCAAGTCAACTTCTAAGGTCTTCCCCGGCTTTGACAAGATGTTCCTTCTTGAAGAGCCAGGGAACAGCAAGGCGTTCAGAGGCGATCTGGACGTGGAGACGACCGATGAAGCAGTCGGCTTGACACGCGCCGAAATGCACCGGGCCCACCCGATCACCCTCAAATGGGCGATGGGGCGAGCCAAGCCGGTGGAAGTAATTCGGACGACGTATGCAACACCGCTCATTGTTGCCGATTCCGTGGTGCAGCTTCTGCGGTCGCACGGGTTCACCGGCTGGTCTCTCTACGAGGTCTCCGTCCACGACAAGCAGGGCCAACGGATCCCCGGCTATAGCGGTCTTGCCGTCACAGGCCGGTGCGGAAGCATCGAGTGGGCCAAAGGTGTCGAGGTGCCCCGGATCTCTCCAGCCGGCATCTTCCCTGTCTGGAAGGGGCTCTTCTTCGATCCCAACTCCTGGGATGGCTCCGACTTCTTCATGCCAACGGAGCGCTTCCGGGGTGTGCTCGTGGTGGAAGAAGTCAAAAAGGCTTTCGAGCGGGCGAAGATCAGGAACGTGGACTTCACTCCCTTGGATCAATTCGAAAGATCTTGGAGGCTCTGACAGCCGCTCGCTGTCCCTCACACCGTGGGGGCGCGCTTGGGCAGCTCGATGATCAGCTCGGTGAACTCTCCCTCCGCCGACTCCACCCGCATGCTGCCCCGGTGGCCTTCCACGACGATGTTGTGGCTGAGAGAGAGCCCGAGCCCAGTCCCCTCACCGGCCGGCTTGGTGGTGAAGAACGGATTGAACACCTTGCCGAGCAGGGGCTCGGGGATGCCCATGCCATTGTCCCGGATGCGGACCTCCACGCGCTCGCCGAGATCCCTCGTGCTCACCCGCAGGCAGGGCGAGAACTCCTCCCGCGCCGCGCTCTTCTTGCGCTGCAGGGCGTAGCACGCGTTATCCACCGCGTTGATGAACACGCGGCTGAGCTCCGGCGCCACCATGTCCACCTCGGGCACGCCCGGATCGTAGTCCGTCTGGATGCTCGCCTCGAAGCCCGGCACCTTGGTGCAGAACCCGCGGTAGCCCAGGTTGAGGCTCTCCGCGAGCACGGCGTTGAGGTCCGCGGGAGATCTCGTGCCGGGCTGCTCCCGCGAGTGCATCAACATGCCATTGATGATCTGGGTGGCTCGGTTGCCGTGGTCGCGGATCTTCATCACGCTCTGATGAAGCTGAAGGAGCACCTCCCGCTGGGCCTCCGCGGGCATCCGCGTCTGCGGTGAGGCCAGATCCTTCACCAGCTCGTCCGCGTACTCCGCGGACAGCTCCGCGAAGTTGCTGATGAAGTTGAGGGGATTCTTCAGCTCATGGGCGATGCCCGCGGTGAGCGCGCCGAGCGAGGCCAGCTTCTCCTGCGCCACGAGCTGCTTCTGGGTGTCGCGCAGCTGGCTCATCGCCCGGCTCAGCTCCTCGTTCTTCGCCTGGAGCTCGCGCGTGCGCGCCTCCACCCGTTGCTCGAGCGTGTGGCTGTACTCCTCCTGCTGTGCGTAGAGGAGCGCGTTCTCGAGCGAGAGCGCGGCCTGCGCGGAGAGCAGGCGCAGCACCTCCAGCCGGTCCGCGGTGAAGACGCCCGCCATGTAGTTGTTCTCCAGGTAGAGGATGGCCATCAGCCTGCCCTGGTTGATCAACGGCGCGCAGAGCACCGATCGGAGGCGGTGCTGGACCACGTAGGGATCCCGGGAAAAGAGCCCCTCCGCCGAAGCATTGTCCAGCACGACGTTCTCCCGCGTCCGCGCGACAAACTGGACGATGGCCTCCGACAGCAGCGTGCAGCCCTCCAGCGGCACCGAGAGCCGGGCAAAAGAGGCCGACCTCACCTCCTGCACGGCCTCGATGAGCAGCCTGTCATCTCGCACCAGCACGAGCGCCCCGCGCTGCGCGCCGGCGTTCTCGATCAAGATGCGCATCAACCGCTCCAGCAACGGCTCGAGCAGGATCTCCCCCGAGACGGCCTGCGCGGCCTTGACCACGGTGGCCAGATCCAGCAGCGGCCCGCTCGTGTCGTTAGATGAGATGGAGCCCGCAGTCTGGCTCTTGTCCTCTACCGGGGCTTGCTTCCTCATGAATACCTCCGGGTAACGCTTCTCCAGTTGAGCCACCTTGGCCTCGGCCCCCCAGCGCCGGTAAGCGGCGGCCGCATCCCGGAGGCTGTCATGCGCGAGGCGCTCTCTGCCGATGGATAGGAAGAACTCCCCCGCGAGCTCGTGGCACAAGGCTTCATGGTTCAGGTAGCGGTTCTTCCTCGCGCCGCCCGCCGCTTCCTCATAGAGCCGGGCCGCGTTGAGGAAGTCCCCACGCACCCGCGCGAGCTCCGCCTCCACCAGCTGGTAGCGATGCAGCGAGTTCATCGGCGCGTGCTCCGCCCAGCGCTTCAGCTTCTCCTGATTCTTCTCCACCCGGGCCAGGTAGCGGGCCCGGTCCGGCTCGGAGGCGCCGCCACACGCCGAGAGGAGCGCCAACGACCCGAAGAAGTTCTGCTCCAGATGAGCGACATTCCCCAGCGCCGTGCTCATGTAGGGCTCGCGAGCCTCTGTCATGGCGACCGCCAGCTTCGCATCCCGGAAGAAGCAGGCCAGGATGATCTTCATCAGGTAGATGCGCGCCAGGCCCGAGATGAACCCCGACGTCATGGCCGCCAGCAGCTCCTCCTCTTCATCGAAGGACTCGCCCACCATGCGCGTGGGCTCCGCGGACTGGCCCATCAGGTTCAGGCTCGCCTGCCGGACGGCGCGGATGGCATGAGAGCCCATCTCCAGCTTCAAGCGCTTCATCTGGTCCAGGTAGCGGTCGTTCTCCTGGAGCACCTCCTCCAGCGGCAGGCCGGAGCAGAAGACGTGCGTGGAGAGATAGGCGGCGGAGTACGCCGTGAACTCCAGGTCGCCGCTGTCCAGCCCTGCCTGGATCGCCTCCCTCAGCGGCGTGAACGTCTCTCGCAGGTGCTTCTTCCAGTGCAGGATGAAGGCCGTGGTGATCAAGTACACCTTGCACTTGAGCTGCTTCGCCCCCAGACGCTCGAGCAGCGTCAGCGCGATCTCCCGGTAGACAGCGCCCGCGTCGAGATCATCCACGATGGCCGTGAGCGCCAACCCATACACGGAATAGAAGTACGGGGCCTCGGGCGCGTTGCCATGCAGCAGGCACAGCTTCACCATCTCCAGGGAGATGAAGCAGGAGTCGAGCGCATTGCTCATGTAGGCCGCCGAGGTCACCGGCACGGTCACCTGGCAGGCCGCCAGCCAGCGAGGATCCGTCATGGGCGGCAGGCTCAGCAGGGCCTCCTGACTCTGGCCCGCCGTCAGCTTCTGGACCGAGCTCAACGCCTCGAGGAACG
Source organism: Hyalangium sp. (assembly GCF_045802625.1). Classification (NCBI taxonomy): domain Bacteria; kingdom Pseudomonadati; phylum Myxococcota; class Myxococcia; order Myxococcales; family Archangiaceae; genus Hyalangium; species Hyalangium sp. Next base: position 40,985 of record NZ_JBJMQP010000259.1, read on the forward strand.
CAGGAAGCGCCACGCTCCGGCGCAGCTCCAGCCCCAACAACTGGAGCGCCCGATAGGCCTCTTCCAGCGCTCGGTTGACGTCCTTCCTCACCGAAGCAAAGGTGATTCGCGTGTTGTAGACCTTGAGCTTCTCCAGCACGTCCCGGCTCTTGGAGAGCACCAGCTCCGAGAGCGCCTCGCCCTGCTCCGAGCGCGAGTTGAGGTACTCCGCGTCCATCGCCTCCAGGTGCAGCTCGAGGCAGAGCGGATAGCGCTGGCTCCACGCGTCCTCCGGGAGCAGCCAGAGCCCCGTGGAGAAGTAGCGCAGCGCTGGCTCGAAGGCGGCGGAGGCCTTGGCCTTCCGGCCCGCCAGCAGGTTGAGCCGCGCCACCTCGTAGCGCTCCTCCTCGCCCGTCACCAGGGAGCTGCCCAGGTTGAGCTGGTGGACCACGTCGATGAGCCGCTCCTCCAACTGCTCAGGCGTCAGGCTGGCCAGCAGCATCCTGGCGATCTTCAGGTGCAGCTGGGCCCGCGTCCCCTCCGGGATGAGGGAGTAGGCCGCCTGCTGGACGCGATCGTGCAGAAACCGGTACGTGGCGTCCGCCGCCCCGCCCTGCTCCACCAGCCGCCAGCGGTCGTCCATTGGCAGGATGAGGCCCTCCTCGATGGCCGGGTACAGCCGGGCGGCCACCTCCGCGGGCAACCTCTCGTGCACGATGGCCAGGGACGCCAGCGGGAAGCGATTGCCCATACACGCCGCCAGCTCCAGCACCCGCTGCGTCGCCTCGGGGAGCTTCTGGAGCTTGCGAGTCATCAGCTCGATGACGCTCTCGGTGAGCCCCCGCGCGCGGATGACCTCGACGTCCCAGGCCCACTGGGCCGCGTCTGGATCAAAGTCGATGAGCCTGTCCTCGTACAGCGCGCGCAGGAGCTGCCCGATGAAGAAGGGATTGCCCCCCGAGCGCTCCCAGAGCAGCCGCGCGAGCGGCGCCGAACGCCCCGGGTCGCAGCGGAACGTGTCCGAGACGAGCTGAACCACGTGCTCGAACTCGAGCGGCGCCAGCGTGAGCGGAGTAAGCGGCACGCCCTCCTTCGCCAGCGCCTCCAGCAGCAGGCGCAGCGGATGCGCGCTGCTCACGTCACTCTCGCGGTAGGCGCCGACGATCAGCAGGTGTTGGATCCTCGGCTCGAGCAGCAGCGCCTGAAGCAACTGGAGCGAGGGCAGGTCCGCCCACTGCAGATCATCCAGGAAGAGCACCAGCGGGTGTTGCCCCGACACCAGCGCCATCACGAAGCGCTGGAACACGAGGGTGAAGCGGTGCTGCGCCTCCTGGGAAGACAGCTCCGGCACCGGCGGCTGCGGCCCCAGCAGTTGCTCCAGCACGGGCAGCACGTCGATGACCACCTGCCCATTGCCTCCCAGGGCCTCGCTCAATCTCTGGCGCCAGGGGGCCAGCTGCGCCTCGCTCAGCGTCAGCAGGTGCCGGACGAAGTCGGTGAAGCCGTGAATCAGCGGAGCGTAGGGAATGTCCCGCTGGAGCTGGTCGAACTTCCCGGAGACGAAGTTGACGCGGCGGTCCAGCACCGGCCGCTGGATCTCATGCACCAGCACGCTCTTGCCCAGGCCGGAGTCGCCTCCCACCAGCGCCAGCTCGGCCCGGCCCCGAGCCGCCCGGTCGAGCGCCTTCAGGAGCTCTTCAATCTGCGCGGCCCGGCCATAGAGCTTCTGCGGGAGCTGGAACCGGCTGGAGATGTCATTGCGGCCCGGGAGGAAGTCTGGCAATCCCAGCTCCACCCCCCGGGCTCCGGAGCTCCAGGCCTCGAGACAGTCCTCCAGGTCTGACTGCACCCCGAGCGCGCTCTGGTAGCGATCCTCGGCCGTCTTCGCGAGCAGCTTCATCACCACGTCCGAGAGGGGACGAGGGATGGCCGGCTCCAGCTCGTGGGGAGACACCGGCCGCTGCGCGATGTGCAGATGAACGAGCTCGACTGGATCCGCCGAGGTGAACGGCACCCTCCCGGTGAGCAGCTCGTAGAGCGTCACTCCCAGTGAGTACAGATCCGAGCGGGAGTCGATGGCCCGGTTCATCCGCCCTGTCTGCTCGGGCGAGATGTAGCGCAGCGTCCCCTCCAACAGATTGGGGCTGAGGAGGGTGGGGTTCTCCCGCGCCATCAGCGAGGCCAATCCAAAGTCAATGAGCCGCACCTCCTCCCGGGCAGGCTCGATGACGATGTTGGAGGGATTGATGTCCTTGTGGATGACGTTCTGCCGGTGGACCGCGGCCAGCGCGGCAGCCAGCCGGATGCCCAGCCGCAGGGCCTCTTCCAGCGGAAGCCGGCGCTCCTCCAAAATGGCGCGGAGCGTCAAAGCTCCGCGATCCTCCATGACGATGGCCCAGTTGCGCCGCACGGGCTCCAAGGCCAGCACCACCACCGCCCCCTCCCCAGACACCCTGCGGCCGATCTCGTACTCGCGCTTGAAGCGGGTCGCATCCTCGAAGCTGGGGTACTCTTCTGCCATCAGTTTGAGGACCACAGGCAGGCCATCGCTCTCGCGGCGCGCCCGATAGACTAGAGTCCGAGCGCTCCTGTGGATCTGAGCCTGGAGCTCGTATCCAATGATCCCCAACATCGGTTTCTCCGCGGGGATCCCCGGCCGCTTTTGGGATAGATGGGGGTCCTCAGCGTGTGTGAGTGTACGCCAATCACATGTTATAGTGCGGCCCAATTGGAACGCTCCCAGTGGAATCGTTCCCTCTTGTCTGGGGATTACCCCAGTCCGTCCATGGGATAGGTGGCATGCCGGAACGCCCGATCGGTGGCAGGTACATCCTGGAGAGAAGCATTGCCGGTGGCGGCATGGGCACCATCTGGCTGGCGCTCGACGAGCAGCTCCAGCGGCGCGTGGCGCTCAAGCTGCTGGCCTCCCATCGCCTGTCTTCGCCCGGGGCCCGGCAGCGCTTCGCGCAAGAGGCCAAGGCGGTCGCCCGCGTGCACAACCCACACGTGGTGCAGATTCACGACTACGGCATTGATGCCGAGGTGCCCTATCTGGTGATGGAGCTGCTGGAGGGCGAGGATCTCGAAGCGCTCATCGATCGCCGCCAGCGGCTCACGCCGACCGTGATCCTGCCCCTGCTCAACCAGGTGGCGCGGGCGCTGACGGCGGCCCACGCCGCTGGGGTGATCCACCGCGATCTCAAGCCCGCCAACCTCTTCCTGGCCCGCATCGACGGCGAGGAGGTGGTGAAGGTCCTCGACTTCGGGCTGGCCCTGCTGGACGTGGGGGCCGACTCCCCGTCCGAGGGCAAGGAGCTGGCGGGGACTCCCCGCTACATGAGCCCCGAGCAGATGCAGGGCCAGCGCAACGTCGATCCGCGCAGCGATCTCTGGTCCCTGGGCGTGGTGCTCTACCGGCTGCTCACCGGCCAGTTCCCCTTCTCGGCGGACGCGCTCGAGGCCCTGCGCACCGGCGCCTCCGCCGCGCCCATCCCTCCCTCGAGCGTCGTGCCGGAGCTGGGGCCGGAGGCGGATGAGTTCTTCTCGCGCGCCCTGACGGCCGATCCCTGCCAGCGCTTCACCTCCGCCCGCGAGATGGCCGCCGCCTTCTCCACGCTGCTGCTGACTGGGCGGCCCACCCGCGCCTCGAAGATCTTGATCGTCGACGACGAGCCGGACATGGCGCTGGTGATGAAGCAGCGCTTCCGCAAGCAGATCCAGGACTCGGTCTACGAGTTCATCTTCGCCGCCAACGGCGAGGAGGCGCTGGAGATGCTGCGCCTGCACCCGGACACCGACGCCATCCTGTCGGACCTGAACATGCCGAAGATGGACGGGCTCACCTTCCTGGGCCGGGTGGGCGAGGTGCACCCGCTGGTCAAGGTCATCATCGTCTCGGCCTACAGCGACATGAGCAACATCCGCACGGCGATGAACCGCGGCGCCTTCGACTTCCTGGTCAAGCCCATCAACTTCCAGGACCTGAAGACCACGCTGGAGAAGACGCTCAAGCACGTGGGCGAGATGCGCAGGATGCTGCGCTCCACCGAGGAGAATGATCTGCTGCGGATGTTCGTGCACGGCGGCGTGGTGGAGCGCGTGCTGTCCACGGCGCGCGCGCCCATGGGGATGGCCGGAGAGCGGGTGGAGGCCACGGTGGCCTTCATCGACATGAAGGACTTCGCCCCCGTCATCCGCAACGAGCAGCCCGAGGCGGCCATCCGGCGGCTGAACGCCAACTTCGAGGTCATCGTCCCCGAGCTGACCTCGCGGGGCGGCGTGGTGGACAAGTTCATCGGGGATGCGGTGATGGCGGTGTTCCGGGGCCAGGGGCACCTGGGGCGGGCGCTGGATGCGTGCCTCTCGGTGCGCCAGCAGCTTCGGGCCATGGCCTTCCGCGGCGGCGAGCAGTCCCCCTATGCGCATGGCGTCTGCATTGGCCTGGACTCGGGCGAGCTGCTCTCGGGCAGCATCGGCGCCCGGGCGCTGGGGCGGCTGGACTACACGGTGCTCGGGGACGTGGTGAACACGGCGGCGTGGCTATCCTCCATGGCGGGCAAGGATCAGATCCTCATCCGCGACAACCTCAGCGGCCGGCTGGACTCGGGCTTCGAGTGCATGGCGGCCGGAGAGCGCCCGCTGCACGGGGTGAGCGCTCCGCTCAAGGTCCACGAGGTGGTGGGCCGCAGGGTGGTGCCCCCCACCGCCGCGGACTCCACGGCCTCCGCCGTCTCGCCCTCCGAGAGCGAGGAGCCCCTCATGGCGGCGAGCAAGCCTGACTAATAGCCCACCGCTCGGTTCGATCTCGACTGACTCCCCGGAGTGACCATGTGGCTCATCATGAATCCAGGCCTGCTCACCGAGCGGGTCATCCCGCTGCCTGAAGGGGTATCGACCATCGGGCGCACGGAGGAGAACAGCGTCTGCGTGCTCCACGCCAGCCTGTCGCGCAAGCACGCGCGGCTCGAGCGCCAGGGCGAGCGGGTGCTGCTCTTCGATCTCGGCAGCAAGAACCACACGTGGGTCAACGACTCCAAGGTGGAGCACCGCGAGCTGAAGCCGGGAGACACCTTTCGCTGCGGGGAGGTGACCTTCAAGCTGATGCTGCCGGCCAGCGAACCGAAGCCCTCGCGCATCCAGGATCTGCGCACGCGCTTCTCTCCGGCCTCGATGGATGATCTGCTCCTGTCGGAGCACACGCCCGGCAGCTCCGTGCTGAAGGTGCGGCAGAAGCCCACCGGGGACAGCCGCGCCGCCGCGAAGCTCCAGGTGCTGCTCAAGGCCAGCCAGATGCTCTCCTCGCTGGGCGCCATCGACGAGCTGCTCTCGCGCATCATCCAGCTGGTGTTCCAGATTTTGGAGGTGGACCGCGCGGCCATCTTCCTGGTGGACCCCGCCACCAACACGCTGCGCCCCCGCGTGGCCCGGCTCTCCTCGGGCCAGGAGCCCTCCGGGCCCTTCGCCAGCCAGCAGATCATCGAGTACGTGCGCAGCCGCAGCGTGGCGGCGCTCTTCGCCGATGCGTTGCAGGATCCGCGGCTGGAGGGGGCCTCGTCGGTGATGATGCAGTCCATCCACGCCTCCATGTGCGTGCCGCTCAAGCCGCACAACGACGTGCTGGGCGTGCTCTACGTGGACAACCTCAGCCAGGCCAACCGCTTCACCGAGGAGGACCTGGAGTTCCTCACCGCCTTCGCCAACCAGGCGGCGATTGCCCTGGAGAGCTCGATGCTCTCCCAGCGCCTCGCGGAGGAGGCGGTGCTGCGCAACACCTACCTGCGCTTCTTCCCCGCCCCCGTCATCAAGAAGCTCCAGAGCACCCAGGGCGCTCCGCTCGAGCGAGTGGAGACGGAGGTGACGGTCCTCTTCTCGGACATCAGCGGCTTCACCTCGCTGTCCTCCACCCTGCATCCGATGCAGGTGATGGATCTGCTCAACGAGTACTTCCCGGTGATGGCGGACATCGTCTTCCGCCACGAGGGCACGTTGGAGAAGTACATCGGCGACGCGCTGATGGCGATCTGGGGCGCGCCGTTCCCCCAGCCCGACGACGCGGACCGGGCGCTGCGCGCGGCGGTGGAGATGCAGCACGCGCTGGCGGACCTCAACGCCCGGTGGAAGCCTCAGGGCAAGCCGGAGCTGAAGATCCACGTGGGGCTGAACACGGGCCGCGTGGCCGCGGGCAACATCGGCTCCGAGCAGTACCTGCAATACGCCACCATCGGAGACGCCACCAACGTGGCCAGCCGCATCTGCAGCGCGGCCTCGGATGGGGAGATCTGCATCTCCGACTCCACCTTCCAGCGCACCCGCGAGCGCTCCTGGCCACTGACGAAGCTGCCCCCCGTGCTGGTGAAGGGCAAAGCGGAGCCCCTCACGCTCTACCGGCTGGACTGGCGCACCCTGCTCACCTGAGGCGCGGCAGGCGCCAGGGGCTCATTCCGCTTCCTGCCCGAGCCGCTCGGGCCGCACCAGGGTGATCTGCCCTCCCTCGTAGGAGAGCAGGCCCTCGCGCACATAGAAGCGCAACCACTTGTTGGTGCTCTCCCGGGTGAGCCCGCACAGGTTGGCCAGCTCCGTCTGGGTCAGCTTCTGGGTGATGACCACGCCCTCGGCCGCGGGCTGGCCCTGGTTCTCGGCCAGATCCAGCAGGACGCGCACCAGGCGCGTGCGCGCATCCAGGAACGTCGTGTCATGCACCAGCTGGGTGACGCGCCGCACCAGCCGGCTCAGCGAGGACAGCATCCTCATGGCCACCTGGGGGCGCTCCTCCAGGAACTTCCGGAAGTCCTCCCGCTGGAGGCTCAGCAGGTCCACCTCCTCCCGAGCCACCGCGTCCGTCGAGCGGGGCTCGTCATCCAGGAGCGCCAGCTCGCCAAACACGTCGCCGCGATCCAGCAGCGCCAGGATGACCTCCTTGCCATCCTCGGAGCTGAGGCGGATGGCCACCTGGCCCTTGCGCAGGATGTAGAGCGCCGTGCCCACATCCCCCTGGTGGAAGATGACCTCGCCCTTGGCATAGCGCCGGGAGCGCAGGACGGTGGACAGGTGCTCCAACTCCTCTGGCTGGAGGTTCTCGAAGAAGGAAATCTTGGCCAGAAGCGGTGCGTACGACATGGCTTCACTTCCTCCATCCACGGGGGTCCCTGATCCCTATCTCAAATAGGTGCGGACCCTCGAAAGAATAAGTGCAAGGCCTGCGAGAACGAACCGATGCCAGGAGATGATTGGCCGGGCCATACCTGAAGACTGTGCGCGGGCTCACTGCCAGGCTGTGAACTGGCTCACAGCGCCTCTCCGGGGGGAGTTCTACGGTAGCACCATCAACCCTCGCCCCGTGGAGCTGCCCATGCCCAGGACCCTCCGAGACCTGTCCCTTGCTTCCCAGGCCCCTCACTCCACCTCCGAGCGCCTCCAGAGCGGCCGCTCGCCCTCGCGGCACGAGGCCGCCGAGTTCGAGCTGGAGAGCGCGGCCCGGTCCTTGCTGCGCCGCGCCAAGGACAAGGCCACGGAGCTGCTGGCCCAGGGGGAGCTGAAGGCGGCGCTCGAGCTGTTCCAGGCGGTGGCGCAGAAGGCGCCGCACGAGCCCGTGTGGCGGCAGAAGGCCGCCGAGATCCTCCAGCGGCTGGGGCGCACCGCCGAGGCCATCACCGAGTATGAGGCGGTGGCCGAGGCGTGGGCGAAGACGGGGTGGCTGCTGCGCGCCATCGCGGTGTGCAAGGTCATCCTCCAGCTCGATCCGAGGCACACCCGGACCCAGACGCTGCTGGTCCAGCTGCACGGCCGACACGAGCAGCCCCGCGGCCTGGCGTCCCAGGAGCAGCCCACGGCCCTTCCTTCGGGGCTCGCGAAGGTGCGGCGGCTCGCGCCGGCCCAGGGGGGCGAGGCGGCGCTCGCGCCGATGGCGCCCATCCCGTTCTTCTCCTCGCTCGGGCGAGAGATGTTCCTGGAGGTGCTCGCGGGCGTCGAGCGGCACCAGTACGCGCCAGGAGAGCTCGTCGTGCGCGAGGGCACCCCGGGCCGCTCCATGTTCATCATCGCCGAGGGCGAGGTGAGCGTGACGCGCCAGTGCGAGCAGGGCCAGCCCATCACCCTGGCGAAGCTGGGCGAGGGCGAGCTGTTCGGGGAGCTGGCGCTGCTGTGCGAGGGGCCGCGGCTGTCCAGCGTGATGACCACGAAGGAGACGGTGCTGCTGGAGTTCTCCCGCGAGCGCATGGAGAGCATCGCCGGGCGCTACCCCCAGCTGGCCGAGATCCTCCAGCGGCTCTACGAGGATCGGCTGCTGGCCAACGTGCTGCGCAGCAACCCCCTCTTCGCCGGCTGGCCGGAGTCCCTGCGCAAGACGGTGGCGACGGCCTTCACTCCCGTCACGGTCAAGGCCGGCGAGGAGATCCTCGTCCGGGGGCAGTCCAGCCACGCGCTCTACCTAGTGCTGCGGGGCCGCTGCGCCGTGTTGCACCCGCACGTGGACGGCCACGAGACGCCCTACCCGGATCTGATCGAGGGGGATGTGTTCGGGGAGATCTCCCTGCTGCGCAGCAAGCTGGTCACCGCCACGGTCCGAGCCACGACGCCGTGCCTGCTGCTGAAGCTGGAGCGGGTGGTGCTGGACAAGCTCATGCCGCACCACCCCTTCCTGGCCAAGGAGCTGCAGCGGCTGGGCGCCGAGCGCATGCTGCGGACCACCATGCTGCTGTGCGGCCGCCCCATCCACCTGGGCGACTCCCGCGTCTGAGCCGGCTACGCGCACCTCTCGCCCGGCTGCTCGAGCTTGGAGGTGGAGTCCTCCACCGTGCCGCTCGGCGCCGGCACCGAGCGCGGGAGCAGCAGGATGAAGCTGGTGCCCTCCTCCCGCGTGGAGGAGACCTCCACGCTGCCGCCGTGAGCCTGGATGATCTGCGCGACGATGTAGAGCCCCAGCCCCAGCCCTCCGGCCTTGGGCGGCTTGCCCGCGGCGCTCTCGGAGTGGTGGAAGGGCTCGAAGAGGCGGGCGCGCAGGGACTCCGGAATGGGAGCCCCCGTGTTGTGCACCTCCACGCGCTGCAGGGACGGCAACCCCTCCAGGCGCACGCTCACCGGCGTGCCGGCGGTGCTGTGCTGGAGCGCGTTGGCCACCAGGTTGGAGAGCACCTGGGCCATCCGCTCCTCGTCCCAGAAGCCGCGGCAGTCACCTCGCACCTCCAGGTGGATGTCCCGGTCCGGGTGGGCCAGCTCCAGCTCGGAGATGATGCGGCGGCACACGTCGTCCAATGCCACGTCCCTCGGGCGCAGGGGGATGCCGCCCGCCATGCGCGCCCGCGTGAAGTCCAGCAGCTGCCTCACCAGCCGGGCCATGCGCTCCGCGCTCGAATCGATGCGCTGCACCACGCGCCGCACCTCCGGCGTCAGCGTGTCGCGCGCGAGCAGGGCGGCAGAGGACAGGCGGATGGCGGCCAGCGGGTTGCCCAGATCGTGCCCCAGCACGCCAATGAAGCGCTCGCGGAAGCGCCCCTCCTGCTCCCGCTCCTCCTCCTGCCGCCGGCGCACGGTGATGTCCCGGCTGATGCCGAACAGGCCGTACACCGCCCCATCCGGCTGACGCAGCACGCCCTTGATGGACTGCCAGATGCAGCCGAAGCCCGGGCCGCCATCCGCGTCCTCATAGGTGGCCGTCTGTCCCGAGTCGAACACCGCCCGATCATGCGCCACCGTCGCCGCGGCGGCCTGCGCCCCCATCAACTCCAGATCCGTATGCCCCAGGACCTCCGCGAGGGGGCGGCCGAAGGCCCGCGCCGCCGCGGTGTTGAGCAGGACATAGCGCCCCGAGAGATCCTTCACGAAGACCGCGTCCGTGGTGCTCTCGATGACGGCGTGGAGCAGATCTCGATCCCGGCGCAGCGCCACCTCGGCCGCCGCCCGCCGGGTGGAGTCCTCCAGGAACAAGGTGAGGCCGCCCTCGCACGGAGCCAGCCGGGCCTGAAGCCAGGCCATGCCCTTCGGAGTGCTTCGGCCGTAACGCTCCTGCTCCGGCACCTGCCGCTCCGCCACTCGCACACAGGCATCAAAGAGGCTGCACTCACCCACCCACGGCGCCTCGTCCAAGAGCCGCAGCCCCGGAGTGGGCAGCAACCCGAGCACTCCCAGGTGCTCACGGGCCGGGGAGGCGCTCACACACTCGAAGTCAATGATGCGCCCTTCGGGCGATCGCAGCGCCCGAAGTAGCACCCAGACGTCCGCTGCGGACGCGTCGCCGTAGATGGAAACTGGCTCGCTCCAGGATCGCATGTCTTCGCCTCGCGGCGCCCCCGATTCCTACCCTCTAGCTTATCGCTGACGCCCCCTGCCTGGAAAACCGCCCGGCCCCTGGGTGTGCCAGGGATGGTGGCTGGCAGACACAGCGAGAAAGCCGAACATTTGTCGCCAGCCTGCCCGGTGCTCAGTCTTCGTTGACCCGCTCCAGGCGGCCTCTTATAGGCGTTGGCTCGGTTCCACGATGGACACTCCCTTCGGTCAAAGACTGGGCGTCGAGGCCTTGCGCGGTGCTCCTCCCGCGGTGGGAGACCCCTTCGCGCAGGCGCTGGAGCGGCTCCAGCCCGGGCGCCGTGTACGGACGCAGGGCGTGCAGGGCGCCGCCCGTGGCTATGTGCTCGCTCGCCTCTCACGCAGTCTGAAGACGCCGCTCGTCTGCGTGGCGGTGGACGAGGAGGCAGCCGACGCCCTGGCGTCTGATCTAGCCTTCTTCCTGGGGGGCAACGGCACCGCCTTGGATCCGCGCGTGCTGCGCCTGCCCGCGGACGAGGTGCTGCCCTATGACGAGCTGTCCCCCGAGCCGACCGCCATTAGCGAGCGCCTGGGCGCGCTCTTCCAGCTGAGCCAGGGCACGCGCTTCCCGGCGCTGGTGATCTCCGTGCGCGCCCTGCTGCGCAAGGTGCTGCCGCCGCCGGTGATGAGCTCGCTGTCCGCGCTGGTGAGCGTGGGCCAGGACTTCGATCGCGACTCGCTGGCTCGCAAGCTCGCCTCCATGGGCTACCAGTCCAGCCCGCTGGTGGAGGATCCAGGGACGTTCTCGGTGCGCGGCGGCATCCTGGATGTCTTCAGCCCGCTCTACGAGCGGCCCGTGCGGCTCGAGTTCTTCGGGGACACCATCGAGTCCATCCGGACGTTCGAGCCGGACAACCAGCGCACGGTGGATTCGATCAAGCAGGTGTACCTGGTGCCGGCGCGCGAGGCGATGCTCACCGAGCAGACCCGCCCGCGCGCCGAGGCCGCCGCCCGCGCCGTGGCCGACCGCATCAACCTGCCCACCATCAAGCTGCGCGAGCGGCTGGAGGCGCTGCGCGAGGGCCTGCCCAGCTTTGGGCTCGAAGGCCTGCTGCCCGGCTTCTTCGAGGGCGGGCTGGGCACGCTCTTTGACTACCTGCGCCTGTGGACGAAGGATCCGCTCTTCTACTTCGATGATCCGGTGGGCCTGGACCGCGCGGCGGGCGACTTGTGGGCGGAGCTGGAGCGCTCCTTCCAAGCGGCGGACGAGCGGCAGGACTTGACGTTCCCGCCCTCGGAGCACTTCCTCACGCGCGAGCAGGCGGAGGCGCAGCTTGCCGGAGCACGCGTGCTGGAGGGCGGAGGGCTGGCGCTCACCCCGACCGAGCAGCCTCCCGTGCTCTTCGCCTTTGGCACGACCCAGGATCTGCGCGAGGCCATCCTGGCCCACCATGGCGAGGAGGGGGCCCTCACGCCGCTGGTGGAGCGGCTGCAACGCTGGAGGGAGCTGCGAGTCGCCTGCGCCATCGCGTGCGGCACGCTGAGCCAGGCGGACCGGCTCAAGCGCCTGCTGCTGGAGCGCAACGTGATGGTCCGCATCCACGAGGAGCCGCTCGAGGATGCGGGCAAGCTGTACGAGCCCTCCGTCTCCGCGCACCTGTTTCCGCTGGAGGTGAGCCACGGCTTCGTGGACGGCTCGGGCGGCATGGCCCTGCTGGCCGACGAGGAGATCTTCGGCGTCCGGGCCCGGCGCCGCGTGCGGCGCTCGAAGAAGATGGAGGCCTTCGGCGCGGGCTTCCAGGATCTCAAGGAAGGCGACCTCATCGTCCACAGCGACTTCGGCATCGGCCGCTACGCGGGCCTGACGAAGATGCAGGTGCAGGGCGTGCCCGGAGACTTCCTGGTCCTGGAGTACGCGGGGAAGGACAAGATCTACCTTCCGGTGAGCCGCATGCGGCTCATCCAGAAGTTCACCGGCGGGGATCCGAGCAAGGTCCAGCTCGACAAGCTGGGCACGGCGAGCTGGGAGAAGACGAAGAAGCGCGTCAAGGAACAGCTCCTCAAGATGGCGGCGGAGCTGCTGCAGATCGCCGCCGCGCGCAAGGCGCACCCGGGCCACGCCTTCTCCGCGCCGGACCGCTACTTCCACCAGTTCGAGGCGGACTTCGAGTTCGAGGAGACGCCAGACCAGGCCAAGGCCATCGAGGACGTGCTCGCGGACATGCAGAAGTCCATGCCCATGGACCGGCTGGTCTGCGGCGACGTGGGCTACGGCAAGACGGAGGTGGCGATGCGCGCCGCCTTCAAGGCCACGTTGGATCGCAAGCAGGTGGCGGTGCTGGTGCCCACCACGGTGCTGGCGCAGCAGCACTTCCTGTCCTTCAAGAAGCGCTTCAAGGACTACCCGGTCACCGTGGAGGTGATCTCCGGGATGAAGAAGCCGCCCGAGGTGCGGGCCATTCTCAAGCGCGCCCAGGAGGGCAAGGTCGACATCCTCATCGGCACGCACAAGCTGCTGGCCGGGGACGTGGCCTTCAAGGATCTGGGGCTGCTGGTGGTGGACGAGGAGCAGCGCTTCGGCGTGAAGCAGAAGGAGCAGCTCAAGCGGCTGCGCACGCAGGTGGACGTGCTCACGCTGACGGCCACGCCCATTCCGCGCACGCTCCACATGTCCATGTCCGGCGTGCGAGACATGAGCATCATCGCCACGCCGCCCGAGGACCGGCGGGCGATCCGCACCTTCGTGATGAAGTTCGATCCGCCCGTCCTCAAGGAGGCCATCGAGCGCGAGGTGGCTCGCGGCGGGCAGGTGTTCTTCGTGCACAACCGGGTGCAGTCCATCGCCTCGATGGAGCGGCTGCTCCGGGAGCTGGTGCCGAACATCACCATCGGCGTGGCGCACGGGCAGATGGGCGAGGGCCAGCTCGAGAAGGTGATGCTGGAGTTCACCGAGAAGAAGTACCAGGTGCTGCTGTGCACCTCGATCATCGAGAGCGGCATCGACATCTCGAGCGCCAACACGATGATCGTCAACCGGGCGGATGCCTTTGGCCTGGCGCAGCTCTACCAGTTGCGCGGGCGCGTGGGCCGCTCCAAGGAGCGCGCGTACGCGTACCTGCTGGTGCCAACGCGGCGGACGATTACCCGGGACGCGCAGCGGCGCTTGGAGGTGCTCCAGAACTTCACCGAGCTGGGCGCGGGCTTCTCGATCGCCAGCCATGACCTGGAGATCCGCGGCGCGGGCAACCTGCTGGGCGAGAAGCAGTCCGGAGCCATCGCGGAGATCGGCTTCGACATGTACGCGCAGCTCCTGGAGGAGGCGGTGGCGGAGCTCCAAGGCCAGCCGCCGCGCACGCAGATCGAGCCGGAGATCACCCTGCCCCTGGCGGCGCTCATCCCGGACGACTACGTGCCGGACGTGCACCAGCGGCTGGTGTTCTACAAGCGCTTCGCCCAGTCCAGCCACCCGGACGAGGCGACGGATCTGCGCGCCGAGCTGGTGGACCGCTACGGCGAGGCGCCCGACGAGGTGGACAACCTCTCGGAGATCACACTGCTGAAGATCGACATGCGCGACTTGAGGCTACGGGCGCTGGAGTCCGGCGCCGGGCGGCTGGTGGTGACGCTGGGCGCGGACGCGCTGCTGGACGGGCCCAAGGTGGCCATGCTGGTGCAGCGCTCCAAGGGCGTGTACCGGCTGACTCCGGACATGAAGCTCATCGCGAAGATTCCGGAGGGCACCAAGGGTCAGGCGCTCGTGGTCGAGGCCAAGAAGGTGCTGCGAGATTTGCACACCTGCGCGATGCCACAGGCGTGAGTTCCCTATTGTCTCATCCCCTCAGTTCGAGCGGGTGAGCCTCCACATCCGGACTCCCGAGCGCTCGCGCTCGACGAGGCCCAGCCCCTCCAGCGCCACCAGCCACTGCTCCAGGGAGCGCTCGTCGTCCGTGGGGAAGTCCCGGGCTCCCATCCGAACGGTGTTCACGTTGAGGGACTCGAAGTACACCATCAGCCGCCACGCATCGAACACCTCGGGCGTGCCCACCGCCCGGTGTACCTCCACCGTCCACCGGGACTCCTCACCCTGGAAGCCCACTCCGGCGCCATGACGTTGGAAGCGCCAGCGCTCGCCTCGGACAGTGAGCTCACCATGGCGAGGAATGCGCTTGGCCGCCCACGGGTCCAGCGCTTCCGGGTGGAACTGCATCCAGGCCTTCACCAGCTCCGCCTGCAACGAGACGAACCGGCGCAGCAGCTCCAGGCCTCCTGCTTCGGATGTGCCTTCAGCCACGCTCACCGGGTGGGCGGCGGCGTGGGGAGGAAGCCGGGCATGGGGCCCGAGGGAGCCGCCTGCGGCGCCTGGAGATCCACCTTGAGCTTCTGCAGGGCCGCCTCGTCCGTCTTGAAGTGGGCGCGCTCCTGGAGCTCCTCGGTGAACTTCCCCACGCGCGCGTCCCGCTTCTCGCGAGCCAGCCGCGTGCGCAGCTGCGCGCTCACCGAGCCCAGGGACTGGTTCTTCTCGGGCCGCACGTCCGTGAGCTTGAGCAGGTGGAAGCCCGTGTCGGACTCCACCACGGGCGACATATCTCCCGGCTGCTTCAGCTTGCTGGCGGCGGCGGCCACCTCTTCTCCCAGCCGAGCCTTCAGCTCGTCGGGGGTGACCAGGTGCGTGTCCGCCTCGGCGGGCTTCGCGGCCGGGTTGCCCGAGGCCTGGGCGATCAGCGTGTCGAAGGCGTCGAAGTCCAGCGGCTGGAGCTTGTTCGCCTTGTCCAGCAGCGCCTGCGCCAGCTTCTTCTTCGCGGCCCGGTCCGGGCTGCCCTTGGGCGCCGGCACCAGCAGGTGCGAGTAGCGCGCACGGGCCGGTTGGACGAACTCGGCCTTGTGCGCCTCGTAGTAGGCGGAGAGCTCCTCGTCCGTGATGGGCGGCGCCTTCTCGTCGAACTCCTTGATCAGCAGCTGCTGCACCATGGCGCGCTTCATCGCCTCCCGCACCTCCGGTTCGTTCTCCAACCCCCGGCGTCGCGCCTCGGCGACGAAGAGCTCGAAGCGCGCCAGCCCCTGCGCGTACTCTCGCTGTTGATTGATGGTCTCGACACGGGTGCGCGCCGCTGGGTTCATCTGCGCGATGTAGCCCTGCAGCTGCTCGAGGGTGACGCCGCCCCCATCGAAGGTCACCACGGGCGTACCCTTGGGCATGCCCTCCGATGCGCCGGCCGCAGCGGACTTCGAGTCCTTGCCCTCCTTGTCGCAGCCGGCGAGCAAGAGGAACGACAGGGTCACCACGGACAGGGAGCAAGAGAGGCGCATAGGGCAGGCGATTCGCTAGCACCCTCCTGCCACGAGCGGCAAGACACGGATGCAAGTCCTGCTGCCCAGCCCCCTGGCCCGCTCGGGGAGCCGCCCCGCCCGTCGCCCCGGGCGCACAGCAGACAGGCATGCGAGCGGGAGTCGGCACGGGCCGCCTGTGCTCCCTAGATTGCATGGCGTGGCTACGCTCTCGCGACCTGCACCCGGGCTGGAGCCCCTCCTGGGCTTCCGCCTCCGGGCCCGAAGACTCCTGCGCGAGCTGGTGCGGGCGGAGCGCCGCTTCTGGCTGCTCGTCGCGCTGGTGGGGTTGATCTCGGGGCTCGGCGCGGTGGTCCTGCTCAAGGTGCTCCGTGTCGCCCAGCACCTCTTCTGGAGCAGCGACGTGGAGGGGTTCCTGTCCGGCGTTCAGTCCGCGCCAGCGTGGCGGCGCTTCCTCGTGCCCGTGCTGGGCGGCGCCCTGGTGTCCCTGGTGTCTCTGATCATCGGCCAGCCGCTGCGAGGGCACGGCACCGCCGGCATCATCGAGTCCATCTGGGTCAAATCCGGACGCCTGCCGCTGCCCCGGGCGCTGCTCCGAGGCTTCATCTCCATCGTCGCGGTGGCGCTCGGGGCTCCGCTGGGCCGCGAGGGAGCGTTGCTGCAGACAGGCGCCGCGAGCGGCTCCGCCCTGGCGAAGAGGCTGAGGCTGGGGCCCGGGCAAGCCCGGCTGCTGGTGGCGTGTGGCGCGGCGGCGGGCGTGGCCTCGGCCTACAACGTGCCCATCGGCGGAGCCCTCTTCGGCCTGGAGGTACTGCTCGGCTCGTTTGCCCTGGAGCTGTTCGGTCCCATCGTCGTGGCGTGCGTGGTGGCCACGCTCGTCTCGCGCATCCTCATCTCCAGCCACCCCAGCTACGTCATCCCGCGCTACGAGCTGCTGCACCCTCGCGAGCTGGGGCTGGCCATGCTGCTGGGCGTCCTCCTGGGCGGGGCCTCCGCGCTCTACGTGCGAGGCATCAACGTCCTGTCGGATCTGCTCGATCGCATCCCCCGGAAGCTCTCGCCCTTCCTGCCCCTCTTCGCCATGACCTTGGTCGGCATCGCGGCGATCTGGCTGCCGCACCTGCTGGGCAATGGCTATGACGCGGTGAACGCGGCGCTCCTGGGGAAGCTCTCGCTGCTGCTGCTGCTGGTGCTGCCGTTGGCCAAGCTGCTGGCCACCTCGCTGTGCGCGGGCGCGGGCGTGCCGGGCGGGCTCTTCACACCCTCGCTCTTCTATGGAGCGCTGCTGGGCGGCGCCTTCGGGCAGCTCCTGCAGATGTTCTGGCCGGGAGGCGCGCCGAGCGGCGCCTATGCCCTGCTCGGAATGGGCGCCGTGCTCGCGGGCACCACCCACGCTCCCGTGTCCGCCGTCCTCATCATCTTCGAGCTGACGGGCGACTACGGGCTCATCCTCCCGCTGATGCTGGGGGCGTTCCTGTCCACGGTCATCAGCCGCAAGCTCGAGCCCGAGTCGCTCTACACCTCCGTGCTCAACCGCCGCAACGTGCGGATCCCCGCCAGCGTCCCCGACTGGCTGCGCGAGGAGGGGCCTCGCGCCCTGCTGACGCCCGTGCGAGATCGCGTCTCGCCGTCCGCCTCCTTCCAGGAGGTGGTCGTGCTGCTGCTGGAGCAGCCACCCGGGACGGACCTCTATGTCACCGATGAGGAGGGCCGCTACCTGGGGACCATCGCCCTGGATGATCTCAAGGGCCACCTGCCAGACCACTCGCTGCTGGGGGCCACCATCGCGGCGGACGTGATGGACCGGCGCATCCACCCGATCACGCCGGATCTCTCCCTGGCCGAGGTGGCCACGCGCTTCTCGCAGACGGCCCTCGAGCGGCTGCCCGTGGTGGATCATGCCCGGCAGTTGCTCGGCACAATCTCCAAGAGCGACGTGTTGAAGCAGGGGCGCTTCTGAGATGGCAGCCGTGGACACCGAGCCGGCCGAGGATCGCACGCGCGTGTGGGGCATCATCCTCATGGGCCTGTTGAGCGTGGTGCTGACCGTCGTGCTGATCCGGACACGGCCCTCCGAGCATCCCGAGGCCCAGGAGCCTTCCAGTCCGCCCAGCGTCCAGGGAACCACCGCCCCGCCGGAGCAGGGAGCCCCAGACTCCCCCCAGTCGAACTCCGGGGCGTACTATCGGGGCTGGCCCATGTTCGAGGGCTGGCCGCTGCCCCAGGTGCCTTCAGGAACCGGCGGGAGTGGCTCCGAGACGGACCAGGGCCAGCACCCCAAGCCTCAAGCCCCTCCCGAGGCGGGCGCTCCTCCACCGGCTTCAGCCCCGCACGCGCCCTGAAGCGCAGAGCTGTCTCTGTTTCATGCTGTACAAGATGCGAAGCAGGCAAGGTGGCAGGCCGCGCCCCCCACGCGCGCCGTGATTGTGCCCGAGCAGCGGCTACGGAAGGATGTGCCTGCCCGTCCCATGACTCCCTTTGCTTTCACCGCCGCCGTGCTCGCCTTCTCCATCGGAGCAGGCCTGCTGGGCTCTCTGCTCGGACTGGGCGGCGGCATCATCCTGGTCCCCGTCCTCACGCTCCTGCTCAAGGTGGACATCCGCTACGCGGTGGGAGCCTCCATCATCTCCGTCATCGCCACCTCGAGCGGCGCGGCCGCCGCCTATGTGCGGGACCGGATGGCCAACCTGCGCGTGGCCATGTTTCTGGAGCTGGCCACGACGGCGGGCGCGCTGACGGGAGCGCTGCTCGCGGGCGTGGTAGGGGGACGGGGCCTCTACATCACCTTCGGCGCGGTCATGGCCTACTCCGCGGTGGCCATGATGCGGAAGATGGGCGGAGGCGCGCAGAGCGCCCCGCCGCCGGATGCGCTCGCTGACCGGCTGAACCTCCACGGGAGCTATTGGGATGAGTCCCTGGGCCGCGAGGTGGAGTACCGCGTCTGCCGCCCCACCACGGGCCTGGGCCTGATGTACGTGGCGGGGACGGTGAGCGGGCTGCTGGGCATCGGCTCGGGCTCGCTCAAGGTGCCGGCGATGGATCTGGCCATGCGACTGCCCCTCAAGGTCTCCACGGCGACCAGCAACTTCATGATCGGCGTGACGGCCGCGGCCAGCGCCGGGGTCTACTTCGCGCGAGGCGACATTGATCCCTTCATCGCCGGCCCCGTGTGCGTGGGCGTGACGCTGGGCGCCTTCGCGGGTTCTCGGTACCTGTCGAAGATCAAGAGCACCTGGCTGCGCGGGCTCTTCGTGCTGGTGTTGCTGTGGGTGTCCTTCGAGATGCTGCGCAAGGGCTGGAGGGGCTGAGCATGGAGCCGTCGAATCTGCCGAAGACCGCCGTCGCTCCGCTCCCCGAGGCCACCACCAGCCCGGAGTTGCTCATCAGCAACCTGCTGCGCTACGGCGTCCTCTCGAGCCTGACGCTGGTGTCGCTGGGCATGCTGCTGACCTTCTTCCACCACCCGGACTACTTCTTCTCGGGGGAGTCGCTCCAGCGGCTGACAGCCCCCGAGCACGCGCCGCACCGGCTGGCGGATGTGGTGGAGGGCATGGTGACCGTCCGAGGCCAGGCCTTCGTGATGGTGGGGCTGCTCGTCATGCTGTCCATCCCCGTGCTGCGGGTGGCCCTGTCCCTGCGCATCTTCCACCAGCAGCAGGACCGGGCCTTCGTGGTGATGACCTCGGTGGTGCTCGCGCTGCTGATGCTGTCGTTCCTGCTGGGCAAGGCCGAGGGCGGCTGATCCTCGGGAAGGCCAATCGTTTCGCAAACGTCACAGATCCTTCCTGGTAAGGACACAGTGCGCCTCTATCTAGAGCGCGCTTTCAACGTCCCCGGGAGTTTTCAGACCGTGAAGCGGAACCTGCTTGTCGCCCTCGTCGCCCTGCTGTCGGCCCCCTCGCTGGCGCAGTCGGCGGATCCCTCCACTCCTTCGGCGGGCGCGCCGCTGCCTCCGGCGAGCGCCACCGAGACGTCCAAGCCCATCACGACCACCCAGCCGGACGAGACTCCCAAGAAGGACACCTCGAGCTGGACAGACAAGGTGAAGCTCTCGGGCAAGGCCTACCTGCGCTACTCCTACGAGCTGAACAAGGAGGCCCAGCACGCCAACCAGTTCAACATCGACCGGCTGTACCTCACGAGCGAGTACTTCCTCACCGACAAGGTGCGCTTCCAAGTCACCCTGGATGCGGGAGACACCCGCAACAGCACCGGCAACCAGGTGTTCTTCGCCGAGACCAAGAACGCCTTCGCCGAGGTGAAGGATGTGCTCGGCCATGGCGTGTACCTGCGCGCTGGCATCATCCCGCTGGCCTGGATTCCCTACGAGGAGGACCTCTGGGGCTACCGCGTGCAGGGCCCGCTGCCGGTGGATCGCTGGGGCTACCTCACCTCGGCGGACCTTGGCCTGGCCGTCGGCGGTTCGCTGCCCTCCAAGTACGGCAGCTTCCAGGTGAACGTGAACAACGGCGAGGGCTACAAGGCCACCGAGATCGCCAAGCGCAAGGAGCTGCAGGCCCGCCTCACCCTCAACCCGCTCGCCTCGCTGGGTGGCATGGCCGCGGGCATCTTCGTCACCGGCTATGGCTCCTATGGCCCGTATGACGATACGGGGCTCAGCCCGCGCACGAAGTCCCGCGTCATCGGCGAGGTGGGAATCCAGAGCACACCGCTGACCCTGGCCGCGGCCTATGTCGCCGCGAGGGATCCCAACGCCAAGGTGAAGAGCCGCTACACGGTGGGCGATGCCACCGTCGTGACAGGCAGCGGCTTCTACGCCTTCGGCGTGCTCAACGTGGGCGCGCTGGCCCCCGCCGTGGAGGGGCTGGAGCTCATCGCCCGCTACGACGGGCTCGACCCGGACAAGGACTCGGACAACAACAACGTCGGCCTGCTGATCGCGGGCGTGGGCTACAAGTGGAACAAGCAGATCAAGAGCCTCGTGGACTACGAGAGCGTGAACTACGGCTCGGCCACGGGCGGTGACACCGCGAAGCCCACCGAGAGCCGCATCAAGCTCCACACCGAGTTCAAGTTCTAACAAGCGTTGCCGTGATCCCTCGGCGCCGTGGGTACCTGCCAACGTCCGGCGCCGAGTTCACGCATCCGTCACACCACGCTCCTCCCCAAACCCGTTGAATGCCGCCGGCTTCGCTCCGGACGGTGAAAGGACGAACACCATGCTGAAGAGGCTCTTCACAGCGGCGCTGCTGACGCTGGCGCTCCCGGCGGCCGCGGCGGATGACGTGCTCATCAACGGCGCGGGCGCCACGTTCCCGGCGCCGCTCTATACGAAGTGGTTCAGCGAGTACAACAAGCTGCACCCGAACCTGAAGTTCAACTACCAGGCCATCGGCTCGGGCGGCGGCATCCAGCAAGTCACCAACGGCACGGTGGACTTCGGCGCCTCGGACGCGCCGATGACCCAGGAGCAGCTCGCCAAGGTGCCCAACACGGTGCACATCCCCACGGTGATGGGCGCGGTCGTCATCACCTACAACGTGCCGGGCCTCGAGTCGCTCAAGCTCACCCCCGAGACGCTGGCGGGCATCTTCCTGGGGAAGATCACCCAGTGGAATGATCCGGCCATCGCCAAGGAGAACCCGGGCGCGAAGCTGCCGGACACGGCGCTGACGGTGGTGCACCGCTCGGACGGCTCGGGCACCACGAACATCTTCACCGACTACCTCTCCAAGGTGTCCGCGGGGTGGAAGAGCGCGGTGGGCTCGGGCACCAGCGTGAAGTGGCCCACGGGGCTGGGCGCCAAGGGCAATGACGGCGTCACCGGCCAGGTGAAGTCGGTGCCGGGCTCCATCGGCTACGTGGAGCTGGCCTACGCCAACCAGAACAAGCTGCCGGTGACGGCCCTGAAGAACCACGAGGGCAACTTCGTGAAGCCCACCATCGAGACGACCTCCGAGGCCGCCGCCGGGGTGGACGTGCCCGAGGACTTCCGCGTCTCCCTCACCGACGCGAAGGGCAAGAACGCCTACCCCATGGCCTCCTTCACCTACCTGCTCGTGCAGAAGGATGCCAAGGACTCCACCAAGGGCGAGGCGATGCTGCGCTTCATCGACTGGGCGCTCCACGACGGCCAGAAGATGGCCGCCCCGCTGGACTACGCGCCGCTGCCCCAGCCGGTGGTGGCCAAGGTCGAGGCGAAGCTCAAGACGCTGACGGTCGCGGGAAAGCCGGCCCAGCTTGTTCCAGGCAAGTGACATCGCCGTGAGCGGCGGAACCTCTGAGCAGGAGCCCTCCGCCACGGAGCGCGGCGTCTCCGGGGACCGGGTCTGGAGCGTGCTGATCGGCGTGCTCGGGGGCGTGGTCCTCGTGGTCGCCGGGCTCATCCTGTTCATCCTGGTGCGCCTGTCCCGGCCAGCGTTCGAGACGCTGAGCCTGGGCCGCTTCCTGGTGGGAACGGACTGGGATCCCGTCTCCGAGTCCTTCGGGGCGCTGCCGTTTGTCTATGGCACGCTCGTCACCAGCGTCATCGCGCTCGGGGTGGCGCTGCCGGTGTCGCTGGGGCTGGCCGTCTTCCTGAGCGAGATGGCGCCCAAGTGGCTGCGGCCCATCGTCACCTTCGGTATCGAAACGCTCGCGTCGATTCCCAGCGTCGTCTACGGGCTCTGGGCGCTGTTCATCCTGGTGCCGTGGCTGCGCGAGACGCTGGAGCCCCTGCTGGCGCGGGTGCTCGGCTTCCTGCCGGTGTTCCAGGGGCCGCCGCTGGGCCTGGGCTACCTCGCCGCGGGCCTGGTGCTGGCGGTGATGATCCTTCCGACCATCTCCTCGGTCTGCGTGGAGGTGCTCAAGACGGTGCCCTCGTCGCTGCGGGAGGGCGCGCTGGCGCTGGGCGCGACGCGCTGGGAGGCCATCTGGACGGTCATCCTCCCGTTCAGCCGCGCGGGCCTCCTCGGGGCGGCGCTGCTGGGCCTGGGGCGCGCGCTGGGCGAGACGATGGCGGTGACCATGGTCATCGGCAACCAGCCGGAGCTCCACAGCTCGCTGTTCTCGCCGGGGTACTCGCTGCCGAGCGTCATCGCCAATGAGTTCGCCGAGGCGACGAGCGCCACCCACACCGGCGTGCTGGCGGCGCTGGCGCTGGTGCTCTTCGGGATTACCGTGCTGCTCAACTCGCTGGCGAGGCTGTTGATGCACTCCATGTCCCGGGGCGCGGGGAGGCGCGCGTGAAGAGCCTCCGCGCACGGCATCTGTTCGACTACGTGATGACGGCCGCGTGTGGGCTGGCCGTGGTGGTGGCGCTGCTGCCGCTGGCCTCGCTGCTATGGCTGGTCATCTCCAAGGGCGCCTCGGGGCTGTCCTGGAGCTTCTTCACCGCGCTGCCCACCCCGGTGGGAGAGCCTGGGGGAGGCGTGGGCAACGCCATCATCGGGACGCTCTACCTGGTCCTGCTGGCCTGCCTGATCGGACTGCCGGTGGGCATTGGCGCGGGCGTATTCCTCGCCGAGGCGCGCGACACCGCCTTCACCCGCGCGGTGCGCTTCACCGCCGAGGTCCTGTCTGGCGTGCCCTCCATCGTCATTGGCATCGTGGCGTACGGTCTGGTGGTGGTGCCGATGAAGCACTTCAGCGCCCTGGCTGGCGGGCTGGCGCTCTCGCTGTTGATGATTCCCTCGCTGACGCGCACCACGGAGGAGCTGGTGCGGCTGGTGCCCCACTCCTTGCGCGAGGCGAGCCTGGCGCTCGGGGTGCCACAGTGGAAGACGAGCCTGTTCATCATCCTGAGGACGGCGCTGGGAGGCATCGTCACCGCGGTGCTGCTGGCGGTGGCACGCGCGGCGGGGGAGACGGCTCCGCTGCTGTTCACCTCGCTCAACAACCAATACTGGAACTTGAAGCCGGGTCAGCCCACGGCCTCGCTGACCGTGCAGATCTTCAACTACGCCATCAGCCCGTATGAGGACTGGCACCAGAAGGCCTGGAGCGCCGCGCTGGTGCTGCTGCTCGTGGTGGGAGGGCTCAACCTGCTGGCGCGCTACATGACGCGCAGCCGGTTCCGGAGGGCGGCGTGATGGGGGCGGTGGCCTCGCCAGCCGTGGAGCCCGACAAGATTCGGGTAGAGGGGCTCCAGGCGTGGTTCCGCGACACCCAGGTCATCCGGGGCATCACGCTCAGCGTGCGGGCCCGCAGCGTGATGGCCATCATTGGCCCCTCGGGCTGCGGGAAGTCGACGTTCCTGCGCTGCCTCAACCGCATGCACGAGCTGACCCCGGGAGCCCGCTCGGCGGGGCGAGTCCTGGTGGACGGCAAGGACTTGTACGCCCGGGAGGTGAACCCCGTGCAGCTCCGGCGGCGCGTGGGGATGGTGTTCCAGCGGCCCACGCCCTTTCCGACCATGTCCGTCTTCGACAACGTGGCGGCGGGGCTGACGCTCAACAGGCTCAAGCGCGACACGCCCGCAGTCGTCGAGCGCTGTCTGCACCAGGCGGCGCTCTGGGATGAGGTGAAGGACCGGCTGCACGAGAGCGCGCTGAGCCTCTCGGGCGGACAGCAGCAGCGCTTGTGCATCGCGCGGGCGCTGGCGATGGAGCCCGACGTGCTGCTTATGGACGAGCCAGCGAGCGCGCTGGATCCGATCGCCACGGCGAAGATCGAGGAGCTCATCCACGAGCTGAAGGAGCGCTACACGATCCTGATCGTCACCCACTCCATGCAGCAGGCGGCACGTGTCTCAGACACCACCGCCTTCTTCTACATGGGCGAGCTGGTGGAGTGCGCCCCCACCGAGCTCATCTTCACGGCTCCCCGCGAGAAGCGCACCGAGGACTACGTCACCGGCAAGTTCGGGTAACCGTGCCGGTGGCCCTCGCTTACCACTTCGAGCCGCTGCCGCCGTAGCCGCGGGACTGCGAGCGGAGCTGCTCCCACGCCACTCGCGCCTGCTGGGCCTGCTGGATCTTCGCGTCCGCCTCACGCCGGGCCTCGAGGGCATCGTTCCGAGCGTCCGCGATCTTGGAGCGCAGGTTCTTCTCGGAGATGTCGTCGGCTCGCACGTCCCCGTGCTGCTTCAGGGCCAGGTACCGGGCATAGGAGAGCTCGGCCTCCGCCACCGTGGCATCCCGCTCCCGGAACTTCTTCTGCGCCTTCCAGGCATCCACGTTCTGCCCTCGCCAGCCCACCTGGGCCTGAGCGAGTTGCAGCCCCGCCTCCGCGTTGCGAAGCTGCGCCTGAGCCTGGTTGATGGAGGCTCGCTGCCCGGTGAGCTCCGCGGCCTTGAGCGTGGCCGCCTCCGCATCCCTGCGGTTCTTGGCCGCCTCCACGTTGCGGTGCGAGATATCCAGCGCTCGCTCCGCATCGCCGATCGCCACATCAGCGCGTGCTATCTCATCCAGCGCTTGACGTCTGGCGGCCTCGGCCTGCCGCACGCTCCCCAACTCGCTCTCCGGGACCCGAGCCATCCAGGAGTCCTGCACCTCGGTCGTGTGACTGGCACAGCCTCCCAGGATCATCAGAGACGTCCCGAGCACCGCCACCAGCGCATGCCGCCCTCTCACGTGAGCCATCGGCTTTCCCTCCGTGTTCCCTATCGGACAGGGTAGACACGGGAAGTAAGCGCGGCAGGGCGCCACACCTCGGCCCTCTCACTCGGGGCAATGCCGCCCTTACGGCAGGCAGCCACGGCGGGCTCGCCTCTCCGGCTCCTGCTCATACAAGCGAGCAGCGGTTCGCGTTATCGGCTCCCCAGCACCCGCGACGTGCGCTGGGGCCGTGGGGCTCAGCCTTCGCCGCAGAAGCGGGTAATGGCCCGCGTGAGCACTGCCTCGCAGCGCACCAGATCCGCAGTGGGCACGTACTCGCCCGTCTGGTGGGCCACCTTGATGTCGCCGGGGCCGAACACCACCGCCTCGGCTCCCAGGGCCGTGAGCTGCGGTGCCTCCGTGCCGAAGGACACCGTGGCCGGCGCCTTCCCCGTTGCCTCCGCCAACAGGCGCACCACCTCCGAGTCCGGCCGCGTGCTCACCCCCGAGTCCGTCCGCAGCACTCGGATGTGCGCCTCGTAGGCCGGCTCATCCTTCACCAGCTCCCGCCGGATGGACTCCATCAGCTCCACCACCCGCTGCGGCGACTGCCCGGGGATGGGGCGCCACTCCACCGTGAAGCGGCACACGCCGGGCAGGATGTTCTTCGCCTTGCCGCCCGAGATGAGCCCCACGTTCACCGTGGTGTAGGGCGGCTCGAACGTGTCGTCCCGCTCCTCGCGCAGCACCGTGAGCGCCACCTGCTCCAGCCGGTGGAGGAAGCGCCCCGCTCGGAAGATGGCCGAGGCCCCCGTGTCCGGGTACGCGCTGTGTCCCTCCTTGCCGCGCACCTCCACCTCGCCCAGGCAGTAGCCCTTGTTGGCCCGCACGGGAATCAGCGTGGTGGGCTCGCCCACGATGGCGTACCGGGCGCGCCCCTTCCCCGCCTCCACCAGCTTCTTGGCCCCCACCAGGCCGATCTCCTCGTCCGCGGTGAGCACCACCATGAGCGGGGCCTTCAGCCGCTCGGCGTGGGTGGCCGCGTGCAGCGCGCAGGCGATGAAGCCCTTGGTGTCACACGCCCCGCGCCCGTAGAGCTTCCCGTCCCGCTCCGTCAGCCGCAGCGCGTCCGTCCACGCCGCGTCATACGGCACGCAGTCCGAGTGCCCCACCAGCGCCAGCGCCGCGCGGCCCTCGCTGCCGCCCTTCACCGCCACCAGGTTCACTTTCTCCACGCCCACGTCGTCCGTGTAGGGCACGCGCTCGGCTATGAAGCCCGCGGCCTCCAGTTGCGCCTGCGCGTAGTCGATGAGCGGCTGGTTAGGACGCACCGAGGTGGTGTCCAGCGCGACCAGATCCGTCAGCGTGGCCCGCAGCGCGGGCAGCGTGTCATTCACGAGTACAGCCTCCGAGCGAGTGCATGGAACGCGCGACCGGACTCCTCCGTCCGAGGATGGTGGCCGTCTCGCACCACGAGCCGTCCCTCCACCGCCACCTCGCGCACCGCCGCCTTGTCCGCGCCAAAGACGAGGCCCGCCAGCAGCGAGGCCGGGCTCGCTCCTACGAGCGACGGGTGATTCAAATCCACGGTGAAGAAGTCCGCGGGGGCGCCTGGCTCCAGCGCGCCCGTGGGCAGCCCCAGGCTCCGCGCGCCATTCACCGTGGCCATCTCGAACAGCCGCGCCGCCAGCCCATCCACCGCGCCGCCGCCCGGATCCAGCACCGCGCGCCTCACCCGCGACAGCCGCAGGTGCCCTTCGAGCTGCCGAGTCTCATCCAGCAGATCCACCGTGGCCTGGCTGTCCGAGCCCAGGCTCAGCCGCACGCCAGCCCCCACCAGCCGGTCCGCGGCGACGATGCCATCTCCCAGGTTGCGCTCGGTGGAGGGGCACGCACAGACGACCGCGCCCGCCTTCCCCAGCATTCGAGCCTCTTCCTGCGTCACATGCACGGCGTGCACCGCGGTGAAGCGGGGCTGCAGCAGCCCCACCTCCTCGAGCAGCGCCACCGGCGGCAGGCCATACTCGGCCACGCAGGCTTCGATCTCCTTCGGCTGCTCCGCCACGTGCATGTGCACCGGCCGCTCGCCGCGAACACCCGCGAGCGCGGTGAGCCACTCGCGCGGCACCGCGCGCACGCTGTGGGGCGCCAGGCCCACGCTCACCCCGGGCTGTCCCTCCACCTCCCGAGCGAGCTCCTCCACAGTGGAGAGGAAGGTGTCCACGTCCTTGTCGATGAACCGCCGCTGCCGCGGGTTCTCCGGCACACGGAAGCCCGCCCGGGCGTAGCCCACGCGCAGCAAGACGATGCGCAGCCCCACGTCCCTGGCGGCGCGGATCACCTCGTACGCCAGCGCGTTGCGCTCCACATAGGGCGTGCCATCCGGCTGATGGTGCAGGTAGTGGAACTCGCCCACCGAGGTGATACCGGCCAGCAGCATCTCCAGGAAGGCCTGCCGCGAGGCGAGGTACACCTCCTCGGGGTTCAGGGACTCGGCGGCGCGGTACATGGCCTCGCGCCAGCTCCAGAAGTCATCCGAGCCGCTGCCGGAGGCCACATATTCCGTGCGGCCGCGGATGAGGCGCTGGAACGCATGCGAGTGGCCGTTGACGAGCCCGGGCAGCAGCGCGCGCCCTGGCAGCCGGACGACGCGAGCCCCTTCGGGTATGGCGCCCTCCGGCAGGATGCGGCCGTCCGCGCCCACCAGCAGCGTGCCACCCGCGTGGAAACGGCCAGACCGGTAGAGGAGATCCGGCTGATAGACGGTGATATCGCTCACCGGGGCAGCCTATGCCATGGCTCCGAGGCTCGCAGCAGCGCCGCGAGCCCGAGGTGCACAGGTCAACGGCTCGACAGCCGAGGCTCCTCCGGCTCCAGCCACGAGCGGATGGAGTTGTCATCCGCCCCGGGGCGCCCGAGCCCTCGGCGCACCGCCGGCAGCGAGGCCGTCACCGGGCCCACGTAGAAGACGCCGTGGAAGCCGTTCTTGTCCCGGTCGTCCCACAGGTGCACGAAGTAGCGGTCCCCGTTGTCCTTGCCCTTGGCCTGCTTCACCCCGCACTCGAGCTTCTCTCCGTTGGGTCCCACCGCGCAGATCCACGCCGTGCCGCTGTTGTAGGCCACGTCCAGGGCCACCGTGTCCTCCACCTGCTGGGAGATCAGCAACCCCATGGGCCGGTACTTCTTGTCCCAGGGCAGCCCCTGGGTGGTGCGCGGGTGGATGTTGCCGGCCACCACCAGGAAGAAGCGCTGCGGGCTCTTGCGCACATACGAGAGCACCGTGTCGGCCATGGCGCTCTCGCGCTCCTGGCCCTGCTGCTTGGGGTGATCGAACACGAAGGCGTCCACGTCCAGCCCTTGCGAGCGCAGCCGGCGCAGCTGGTCCAACAGGTTGGCCACGGCCTCGCTGCTGCGCCCATCCGGGAAGGGGCTGCGCCAGAAGGGCGCCTCCATCAGCTTCGCCCAGTCGTCATCCGTGCCGGCGCTGCGAAGGAAGGTGGCCACGCGCTCCTGGTTCTCCACGGGCAGCTCCAGCCCCACCGTCACCGGCGGGCCCGAGGAGGCCGTCTGGCAGACGCCCTGGGCCACGAAGCGCGGCACCTCCTGGGTGCCATGCAGCTCGCCCAGCAGCATCACCGTGCCCCGCTTCGCCTGCGGGGCCATTCCGATGATGGGCATGCCACACTCGATGGCCACTCCAGGGACCGGCGTGCTCTTCACCGCGGGGGCCTGAGCCACCCTCTTGCCCAGCGAGGATTCCTTGAGCTGCTGCTCCTCCTTCGCTTTGGCGAGCTGCGGAGAGATGGCGTTGAACACCTTCCACTCCATCACCAGATCGCGCTGCCCATCCCGCGACTCGGCCACGATGGCGTTCTCCCCCTGGGGCTGGCTCATGAAGGCCGCGGTGTCCTCGGCGCTGTTGCCCGCCACCCCGCCTTCGCTGTCACCTTCCGGCCCCAGCGAGCGGCTCACGCCCCAGCCGATCTGAGCGCCGGGGTTGGCCATCGTATCGTTGGCGGTGCGGGTGATGCGGAAGACCCAGAGCTTGCTGGTGGAGGGAGTCTCTCGCTTGCCCACCACCATGTAGCGGTGCCAGAAGCCCGACACGCGCGAGCCGCCGAACTCCTCGCGCCACTCCGTCTCCAGGACAAAGGTGCCCTTGTCCTCGCGGTAGGACAGCTGGTTGTCGGTGAAGAACTGCCGGACCGAGGGCCAGATCTCCTCGAGGGGCATGTCATAGATGGCCTCCTCGTCCGGAATCCCCGTGCCCCCATGTCCCGTGGCACACCCCGCCAGCACCGCCGTGGCAACACACGCAGCGAAGACCCCCCAGCGCATTTCGAGCCCCTCCCGGGAAAACGGACGGAAATTCCCGGGAGCTTAGCGTTTGGGGCGGCCCTGCACATTGCCGTGTGTAAGCGAGGCGCTCAGGCCTGGATCTCGGAGCCCTCGGCGGCGGTGGCGCCCTCGCGCAGCCAGGGGCGGGTGCGGACCGCGTCGCGAATCCACGTCACGTGGCGGTACTCGTCCTCGCGGTTCTTCTGGATGAGGGCGCGCACCTCGGGAGTCCAGTCGAACTGGAGCGCCAGCTCGTAGGCGCGGTTGGTGAACTCCTCGTTGCCGAGCATGGCCACCAGCGCGGCCTCCGTGCCCATCATGCTCGTCACCGCCGTGAGGCCCTTCATCGCCGCGCCCTTGAGGTCTGGACTGAGCGCCACGGGCTCGCCGCCGAAGCGCTGGATGAGCGCGTTCAGATCCTGCACATGGCGCACGTGGTCCACCCGGAAGTCATTGAGCCGCTCGCGCACCAGGGACTCGTGCACCCGAGCGATGGCCGCGTCATAGGCTCCCACCGCATCCACATCCAACTGGGCCAGACTGCGCAGCTTCGCCACCTCGGACTTCTCCGCCATCTCCTACCCTCCTCGCAGTTCCCGGCCAATCAATGTGCGCGGGCTCCCCCGCGGCGCCAACCCACCCTCGGCGCACGGCCGGCTGCTCACCCCAAACCAGGCTGTTGGGCAGGCGAGCAGCCAACGGATGCGGCGGATCGCGTCATGCGCACCTTTTGCGCACACCCCTTCCAGTCCCAGGAGGACGGATCATGAAGAACGAAGATGTGGCGACCTCGAGCATCGAGCAGGTAACCAAGCGCATGCCCTCCGTGGGGTTCCTCGGGCTCGCGATTGGAGCGATGGCGGTGAGCGCCACGCTGATGCTGCTGAACAAGAAGACGTGGGCGAACTTCGTGGGGCAGTGGGCGCCGACCATCCTCATCATGGGCACCTACAACAAGCTGGTGAAGACGTTCTCCGCGCCCTACAGCGAGGAGCAGCGCCTGGACCATGGCGGCAATGCCTCCATCCTCAAAGGCCCGGAGGAGCTGAACCGCCAGCCGCGCCCGCTGATCTGATCTGAGACATCACGAGAAGACCTCCACCCCGTCCCTCGCTCCGCACCGGAGGGGACGGGGTTTCTTTTTTGGGAGAGCAGGGGCCGTGGAGCAAGCACTCAAGACAGGCCTCGAGTCTCCGTCCCTGTTCCCGCCCACCCTTGAGCCCCGCTGGCGTGTCTAGGGCTCGACAGATTGTCTGCGCGACTTGGGGTCCCCACTGTTCTGGCACTCACAAGCAAGCGTGGAGACACCATGAAGAAACTTCTTGGAGTCATTGCGGGCGCAGTGTTGCTCGGCACCGGTTGTGCGCATGAGCAAGCAAAACCATCTGACACGGGAATGACCGCTCCGCCACAAGTGTCGTCGGCGAGCTCGACGCAGGGGAATGGCCTCTCGTGCGCGGTCATCGGCACCCGCTCCTCCGGAGCCAAGAGCTCCGAGATGGCGCAGAGCAGCTCTGAGCAGGGAACAGTGGCGGGCCAGACTCCGGAGAGCGGAGCCATCGGGAACTCTGCCTCGCGGATTGGCTCTTCCGAGGACACTGGTATCGGTGGCTCTTCCAACCAAGCCGGCACCTCTGAGGCGAGTGATATTGGTAACTCCTCTCCCCAGGCCGACACCTCCAATAAGACTTCGCGGAGCCACTCGGCCACGAAGCCTGACACCTTCGAGGACACGGGCATGGGCGGCGCGGGTGGCGGCGGCGGGTGAGCCGGTGCACTCCCGAGCCGGTGTCGCGGCGCTGTGCATTCTTTGGACCGCGGTGCTGTTCCCACCCTCCGCCAATGCAACTGGCGAAGAAACCGGCTCGGGATGGGCCTCCCAGCTCTCCACACCCGTGGAGGAGGCCGCGCGAGACTTCGACGGTGAGCTGTCCCTGTATGTCTTGGATGTCGAGTCCGGCGACGCCTACGCCTACGACGCCGACGTGCCAACATACTTGTCCTCCGCCATCAAGCTCGCTGTGATGGTCGAGGTGCTGCATCAAGTGGATGCACAGAGGCTCTCCTGGGACGAGCAGCTCGAGTTCGGACCGAATGCCATTCGAGACGGCATGCACCGGCTGAGCCGAGCACGCCTGGGCGAGCGGCTCTCGATTGCCACGCTGCTCGAATACATGATGGATGACAGCGACAACGCCGCCGCGGATCTCCTCATCCGGCGTATCGGCTTGGAGAACGTGAAGGCTCAGCTCGCGGCCCGTGGCATCCAGACAGGCCCCGTCTCGACGCTCCTGGACGAGCGCCTTCGCATCTACTCCAAGCTGGATCCACGAGCCCACGAGCTCTCCCCCGAGCAGGTTCGAGCGCTGGGCGAGCGGGACTCGCTGGGAGCTCGCGCCCGCTACCTCTCGGAGCTGCTGGGCCACGCACCGGCCTGGACGGGCCAGGAGCTCGACCAGGCCTTTGGCGCCTACTACTCCGAGCACGTGAACTCCGCCCCCATGCGGCAGATGGGGCGGCTGCTCGCGCAGGTGGCGCGCTGCGAGGGGTTGAGCGCGGAGAGCTGCTCCCGGGCCCACGCACTCATGCGCGGCTGCCACACGGGGCGAGGGCGGATCGCCGCCGGCATTCCCAAGACGGCCACCTGGGAGCACAAGACCGGCACGCAGCACCGGCGCGCGTGTGATCTGGGCATTCTCTACCTCCAGCCCGATCACCCGATTGTCATTGCGGCGTGCACTCGAAACTTCTGGCATGTCTCGGACGCGGAGCAATTGTTCGCCCGCCTGGGACGGATCATCTCCACCGCCGCGAGCGCGCCGCCGCGCGAGGCCGCCAGCACTGTCAACGCCCGCAGCGAGAGATGAGGAGCGTCAGCGACACACCCGGTCCGCGGCCTCACGCATGAGCGGCGCGCGCTGGACGGGCCTGCTCGCGCCTGCTCGCGCCTCGCCGCGCCGCGCGCCGGTGCTTGATGACAATGGCTCCACCGATGATGGCGCTCACCAGCAGCAGCGCGTTGGTCACCACGAAGACCCAGTTACGCACCAGGATGCTGTAGAGCGTGAAGCCCACCGAGGCCGTGGTCTGCCCGATGAAGAGCCACTTCGAGACCCCCTCGCTGGTGCCAGATTTCCACTGCTTGTACACCTGCTTGCTGATGGTCAGCAGGAGCACGAATGAGCTGGCCCACCCCAGGACCTCCGTCATGGCTTCCTTCATAGGCTCTAGGGTGTGCATGTCCTCGCCACTCGCGGTGCCGCTCCCATGGGCAGCAGGCGGACGAGCCTGCTCCCCTCCCTGGATCAGGGCCTTGCCATCCTTATGTTGATGCTGACGGAGCGGGGCACCTCCGGGTGCTCCGACGCGTGGCGTGCTTGTGCTTCTGGGGGATGAGCACGCCCACGGGGGATGGTGGAGCGCCCCGAGGCCCGGGTCGGAGTCGGACCGGTCGGCTGTCAGCCCTCCGGCCGTGAGGCGGGGGCCCGGGGCGCCTGGTGTCTTCCTTCCCGCTTTCCCTCACTGCTCTGGGAATTGCACGCCGCCGGGACAATGCCGACCGTTGGTAGCGTGAAAACCCGACGCTCATCGCTCGAGACCTATCGCGCCAAGCGCGACTTCCAGAAGACCTCTGAACCGGCCCCCGAGGTGCCGCTGAAGCGCCGTGGCTCGGAGCCCATCTTCGTCGTGCACAAGCATGACGCCACCCGGCTGCACTATGACTTGCGGCTGGAGATCGACGGCGCGTTGGCGAGCTGGGCCATCCCCAAGGGCCCCAGCTATGACCCCAAGACGAAGCGGCTCGCGGTGCAGACCGAGGACCACCCCATGTCCTACGCCCGCTTCGAGGGCCGTATCCCCGACGAGGAGTATGGCGGCGGGGACTCGCTGCTCTGGGACGAGGGC
Organism: Hyalangium sp.; assembly: GCF_045802625.1. NCBI lineage: Bacteria > Pseudomonadati > Myxococcota > Myxococcia > Myxococcales > Archangiaceae > Hyalangium > Hyalangium sp. The sequence goes on from NZ_JBJMQP010000259.1 coordinate 74,209, forward strand.
ACCTACGACACGGTGCCGCCTGGCAAGGCCCATGAGCAGCGCGAGAAGGGCCACCTGGTGGTGGAGCTCCATGGGGAGAAGCTCCAGGGCCGCTGGCACCTCATCCGCACGCGGATGAATGGGAACAAGAGCCAGTGGCTGTGTTTCAAGGCCTTGGATGGCACCGAGAACCCCAGCTACGACGTCACCGCCGAGCGCCCCGAGTCCGTGAAGTCCGGCCGCCGGGAGACTCGTGGCCCCGTGCGCAAGAGCGCGCTCGAGCGCCCACACATGCCCGCGGAGACGCTGCTCCAGCGCGTGTGGCCGCCCATGCTCGCGCGGCTGTCCACTCCGCAGGAGGCCACCGAGGACACCCACCTCTTCGAGGTGAAGTACGACGGCTTCCGCGCCATCGCCGCGCTCTCTGGCAGCGGGCTCTCCTTCAAGAGCCGCAACGGCAATGATCTGTCCGGGCGCTTCCCCTCGGTGGCGGAGGCGCTGAAGCGCCTGCGCGTCGCCGAGGCTGTCATTGACGGCGAAGTCGTAGCGCTGGACCCGAAGGGACGCTCGAGCTTCCAGCTCCTCCAGAACCAGAGCGGCGGCGAGCTGCGCTTCGTGGCCTTCGATCTGCTGTGGCTGGACGGGCATGATCTCCGGGACAAGCCGCTGGAGGCCCGGCGCGAATTGCTCGAGAGCCTGTTCTCCGGCGTGAAGGCTCCGCTCCAGGTGGCCGAGCAGATCAAACTCCCGCTGGATCGCGCGCTCCGCGAGGCGAAGCAGCGCGGCTGGGAGGGCCTCATCGCCAAGCGCAAGGGCTCTCCGTACGTGGGCTCGCGCTCGGGGCACTGGCTGAAGCTCAAGGTCATCGCCGGCCAGGAGGTCGTCATCCTCGGCTTCCTGCCCATCAAGAACGAGCGCGCGGCCAACGAGATCGGCGCGCTGCTGGTGGGCGTGAAGGGCCCGGACGGCTACCACGACGTGGGCAAGGTGGGCACCGGCTTCGATGCGAAGATGCGGCACCAGCTCCGCCAATGGCTCGAGACGATCCGCGTGGACACACCCGTCGCCGTGGATGCGAAGAAGCGCCCGGGCGCCGTGTGGGTGAAGCCGAAGTACGTGGCCCAGGTGAACTTCACCGAGTGGACCAACGACGGCCGCCTGCGGCACCCGGTGTTCCAGGGCCTGCGCACCGACAAGAAGCCGGACGAGGTGGTGCGTGAGCGGCCCGCTCCAGTCTCCCGCGGCCGGGCCTCGAAGAAGGAGGAGCTGGAGGTGGCCCAGGAGCGGCCGGTGGCGGCGGCTCGGGGACGGACTCGAAGGACGGAGGCGGCGACGCCTCGGAAGCGGGCGGCGGCGAAGCGCTCGAGCTCGCGGACCACGGGCTCGCGCAGATTGCCCTCCACGCAGGCGGCCCGCATGGCGAAGCTGTCAGCCCAGGAAGAGGTGTCACCGGCCGAGGGCCGGGCCCGGCTCACCCACGGGGACCGCGTGGTGTATCCGAAGGAGGGGTACACCAAGCAGGATGTGTTCGAGTACTACCGCGAGGTGGCGCCGCTGCTCGTCCCGGTGCTGGCCAACCGCCCCATCTCCGTGCAGCAGTGGCCCGCTGGCATCCAGGCGCCTGGCTTCTTCAAGCACGATCTCTCCGGCAGACCGGACTGGCTGCCCACGCTCCACGTGAAGCACCTGGACCGGGAGATTGATCACGTCAACGTGACGGACACCGAGTCGCTCCTGTGGCTGGCCAACCAGTCCGCGTTGACGCTGCACATGTGGTCCAGCCACGCGCCGAAGCTTGAGCAGCCGGACTGGGTGCTGTTTGATCTGGATCCCGGCAAGGGCACCTGGGCGGACCTCATCACCGTGGCCACGGCGATGCGCAAGAAGCTGGAGGGGCTCGGGCTGGAGAGCTTCCCGAAGACGTCGGGCAAGCGAGGGCTCCATGTCCTCATCCCGCTGCGCGCCGGGTACACGCACGAGCGGGCCGTGAAGTTCGCCAATGATCTGGCCAACCAGCTCGCGGCGGAGTTGAGGGACATCGCCACCACGGAGCGCGCCATCAACAAGCGCTACGGGCGGCTCTACATCGACGCGGGGCAGAACGGGCGGGGCAAGACGGTGGTGGCGCCGTACTCGCTGCGCGCGGTGGATGGGGCGCCCTTCTCCGCGCCGCTGAAGTGGAGCGAGGTGACCAGGCGCCTCGACCCACCGCGCTTCAACGTGAAGACGCTGCGCAAGCGGCTGGCCGCCGTGGGAGATCTGTTCGCCGAAGTGCTGAAGACGAAGCAGAAGCTCCCTTGAGGCGGCGCATTCTAGGAGCGGTGGCCGAAGGTCCGGTCCAGCTCAGCCAGGGCGCGCCGCTCCACGCCGCGCAGCAAGCCCCACGAGGCCCTCCAGCCCCCAGAGGCCTTGGCCACCTGCCGGCCCACCTTCAGCAGACACGCCCGGAAATGCTCGGCCTCCTTCGGGCCCAGCTTCTCGTGCACGAGGCCATACGCCTCGGCCAGCTGATCGCGCTCGAACGTGTCGGTGACGAACAGCTCCAGCAGGTTATCGCGCTGGCGGTAGAGCTCGCGGCACACCGCACGGAACAGCCCGCAGGAGGAGCGCTTGCCCTCCTCGAGCGCGCTGACCAGTGCCCGACACTTCCTCGGGACCACCGCGCCGTCCGCGCTGGCCACCAGCAGAAAGCCCACCAGCGGCGCGTTGCGCACGAAGCGCCACTCCGCCGGTGACATATCGAAGAGGCACGCCCCCTCTGCTCGGGGATCCGTCGCCTCGTCGTCACCCTCGGGGAAGAACGGCAGTGGCACGGCAGCCCCACCCATGAGGGGCTGAGTCCGTGCCTGGGACTCGGGAAGTTGCTGCGTGGAGTGCACCATGAACCCGCCCTCGTGTGTGGCTCGATCGGGAGGAGCGCACCCAAACACATTCATGCCTCTCATGTAAAGATTCCTGCCAGCTCTTATAAGCCCGACGCCCTGCATCATGAGACTTGCAAGTCTTTTCAAAAATGAAAATCCCGAGATCGCCTCTTTCACTGAGACCCGAGCGGGCGCCTTGTAGCTGGGAGAGCTCAGCCGGAAGCGGCGGCACCCTCGGAGCTCGGCGCATGCTCAGGAGTGGCCCCAGAGCCACTCCACGTCGGCCGCGGCGCGGCGCTCCGCGAGCCACTCCTGGAACAGGTGCTCGCCGATCGCGGCGCGGGTGGCGGCGTCAAGCACCGCCGGCTCGAGAGTGAGGACCTGCCGGAGCTCGTAGCCCGCTTTCGTCTCGAGCGGCTCCAGCACCGCTCCAGGCGTTGCCGCGAAGATCACCGCCGCCTGCTCCGAGGGCAGCGCTGACCGGCGCACCCGATCCAGCAGAGGGGGCGGGCTCTCCCAGCGGTGAGGACTCGGCGTCTGCTCCCGGAGCGCCTCCGTGGCAGCCTGGAGCAGGTCCACCTTGCCCCCACGCAACCGCTCGTACAGGGAGCGTGCGCGCTCGAGCTCACCGAGAACGATCCGCGCGATCACCGCCACCTCGAATTCGCTCTTGTGGCTCGCGAAGTACGCTTCCTCCCGGCCAGCAACCACGCGTTGCCGCAGCTTCCGGATCTTGACGAAGCCTTCCAGGCGGGTCTCGAGCTTCCGCTGCGTCAGGCCCTGCTGCTCGAGCCACTGCATCATCGCCTCTTCGCTCAAGAGGCCACGCCGCCTGCGAAACGCATCCATCGCCGCTTGCAGTTCCTCATCCGAAGCGGTGAATGCGTCCGGCTCCTCCTCGAGCGCGTCGGTGATCAGGGCGGAGTCCACCAGTTGCCTCGCGAGCCAGGGCTCGGCCCAGAGGAAGTCGAGCTGAGTGACGACGTCCGCCACCCCGATGCGGTGCTGGTTGACGCGGAGCATGTCGACCTCGCTCCAGCGGAACGTGCCGCGCAGCGCCCACGGCAGCCCGCGCTCGGGGCAATAGCCGATCGACACGCTCCCCCAGCCGGGGATCCGCAGGAGCGCGTCATAATGCACCGAGCCTGTTACCGACTCACGATCCCAGAGCACATCGAGCTTCACCGGCGTCCGCGGCTCGGCCTCCCGCGGCTCCTTGCGTTCCGTGTGCTCTTGCACGCGCCGCTTCAAGCGGGCCTCGCCCTCGCCAGGAGCGGCGGGCTCCCGGGCGAGCCGGACCATCTCCTCCACCACGCCCAATATCGTCTGGTTGATTTCGCTGTTCATCCGCTTCTCCTGAGTCATGTCGGGGGTGGCTCCGGCGCCCGGCCGGAGGCAAGCAGCTCGCAGATCGCATCACTGATAGGCATTCCGGTGAGCTGCTCGATCCAGAGGAATTGCCCATTGGGATTGATCTCGAGAAAGACGTAGCGGCCGTCGGGCGTCAGCACCATGTCGATGGCGCCGTAGCTGAGCCCCAGCTGCCGTACGAGCTCCACGCAGCTTCGCCGGACTTCGCCTGGCAGCGTGTGTGGGTAGTGGGGGGTGTGACCGAGATCGTAGCGCCGCCAGTCGATTCGGGTGCGATTGGCTTTCTGGGAATGGATCTCCGCCGCGAAGACCTGCTCGCCAACGACGGTGATCCGCAACTCCACCCGCTTGGGCACATACGCCTGAAAAGTCACGGGCGCGTAGCGGATGGAGTCCGCGTGGACCAGGTCACGCCGGGTCACCTGCTGCGTGTAGCGGGCGAGCTGGAGGTGCTTCAAGGTCAGCGTCAGCGCGGGGCTCGGGAGTTTGCTCACGATGTTCCCCTCGTGCTTCGCGTAGAACTCCAGAAACTCGTCGGGATCGTTCGTAATCAGGGTGGGGGGGAGCTCCAGCCCGAGCGCGCTGGCGAGCTTGAGCTGCAAGGGCTGCCGGGAGGCACGGCGGATCACGTTCCAGGTCGCGGGGACCCACCGGCACGGCAGCTCCTCCCAGATGCTGTCGAAGAAGTTCACACACTCCTCCTTCGCGTAGGCCCGGGCGTCCGGATCCGTGGTTTGCGCATGCGGGAGAGGGGGCGAGGGGCGCCGGAACCACACGGCGGAGACGCGATCGAGATCGATGTCGCGGGCCTGGGTGCGAAGGCCGAAGGAGGGGCGTCCGTTCGCGGAGGACTTGAACGAGACGGTCGAGCGGGACGGGAAGTCGGCGAAGTCGAGCAGGAGATGCTCGAGGCCTCTCCGCGTGAGCCGCTCATGGACGCCCGTGACGTGCACATCCTGGGGTTGGGTGAGAATGATGATCATGCGCAATCTTTCGTTAAAAACCCGGCGGCGGGGCTGCCTCGGGCGATGCCCCGCCGCCAGGTCTTCCTTGCGGTCTGCTCGATGAGCTCACAGCGCCTGGTGGTCGTCGTCGCCGCAGGGACCGCACGTGTTGGGGCACGTACAACCTGCCAGCCCACCTGTGACGAGAGCGAGCTCTGCCTCTTTGAGCTCTTCCTGCCGAGACGCCGGGGTACCGCGGGTGAGATCCTTGATCTTCGTGCGAGTGTTCACGTCTTCCACTCCTGTGTTCGGGTTGGACTTCTTCTTCAGGACCGTGAGTGCGTTCAGGTCCCAGGGAACAGAAGAGGGCAGGATCGGGCTGTGACAAGGGGCCCCCGGAGGCAGAGGCTCTGAGGGACCACGCGAGCAGGTAAGGGCGAGCTACCTGGCACGCCATGCGCGGAAGCGTCCGGCGAAGCCGGGACTGAGGGGCTGGGGCGGTGCGGCGGTCCACCGGGGCCGAGCTGGCGCTGTCCGACGCACGCACTACGGGCCGAGCTGGACGCGGCGACCATGGCTGCCGTCCTGGCGCGCGCCACCGGCCCGAGCTGGCACTGTCGGACGCGCGCCTTGATGGAAAGGACGTGGCCATGCGTTCGCGAACTTGCAGTGCGCTGCTGCTTCTGCTCCTGCTCTCAGCCTGCGCAACGATGGATCCGAGCCCGGGAGAGTTGGAGGACCCGAGTCCGAGATTGGCCAACCTCCAGCGGGCGGCGCTCTACCCCTGGACGGACGACGGGCATTGCGTGGTGCGCGAAGCCTCCAACGAGTGGCCGATCCTGGCGGAGAGGTGCTTCCACGCTCTTGACCGCGACAGGATGAGGTTTCGGGATGTCTCCAAGAAATGCGCTGTCGCCCAAGCGGATGCAGCGGCTCCCGCAGTCGTAGCCCTCTGCATCTTTGCCGCGCCCGAGATCGTCGTGGGTGCAGTGGTTGTTATTGGCGCGGTGGTGGTGGCAGCCGCGATCCAAGAGGGCATTGATGCTTATCAACGCCACGCATCCCGCGAGCGTGCGAAGCTCAAGACGCAACCGACACCTGCTAAGGAACCGTTAGCGAACCCATCACCTAAGCCAAAGGGGTCGCCCATTGGAGACATCTTCCCAGTACCAACTGACTCCCCTACGGACCGCTTGAAGTGCGAGCCTATCCCGGTACCCCGCGCGTCCAAGGATGATCCGCATAACGAGTGCGCCGACAAGTTTCCGCCCAACCGTTATCCCGGTATGGACGTGAGCGTGGGAGGAATACGCTTCGATGCGCTGCAAGTCGGTGTGCGCGTGCTGTGGGAGATCAAGACCCATCAATTTGACACGTATAATTCCTTCGTCCAGAGGATGGAGATCGACAAGGAACTCAAGCAAATTAAGAAGGAGCTAGCCATCGCAACGGCCTGTGGATATGACTTCATCGTTGGAGTGAGCACCCAAGCACACAGAAAAGCACTGATCGAAGCGGAACCCAGACTCAATGTGGTCGTCACGAGGTGCCCACGATGACCATGCCTAGAGCCCTCACCCTCATCGTCTACGCGCCGGCGCTCGTGGGCAAAGACGGTCGCACGGTCGACGTCATCCGTGGGATGGAAAATGCGCTCCCCGGCCTGCGTCTGGAATGGCGGCTCTCCGCTGGGGGGCGCCCCATCCCATTGCCACAGCGCGACGCATGGCTCGTAGAGAGCATTGAGGACGGGGAATTCCCCATTGTGTGCAACGGGGACGTGAGTTACCCCATTACGGTTACGGGGAGGGAAAGCTCGGGACTAATCAGCCCAGGCGGTCAGCCCCAGCTTCAAGTCCACGCAGAAATGCCACTGGACGAGCCCGTGATCGCGGCAGCGGCGGCTGTGCTTGAGGGCGTGGCGGATGGGGCCCGCGCGTTCTGGGGGCATGCGTCGCCGTATGGTTACGGCTCGGAAGTCACGCAGCAGTTTCGTCGCTCGACTCATGCACCAGAGTTCTCACCGCGTGGGCTTCCTATGCTCAATCTTCCAGAGAAGCTCTCCGCGCCTGAGATCCCGTGGTTCCTTGGGTGGCTGAACTATTGGTCTGCCGCTGCTGCGAAGGCCATAGGGTTCCCGGACCCGGCCCGCGACGCCGACCTGATCAAGCAGGCGCGGCGCACGGCGTCGGGCGGGTGGGTCGTGCAGCTCACCGATACGCCGCTTGACTACGACAACCTCGCCCACCTGGACACGCTTAAACGGGCCTACGAGCGCTTCCCGCAGGTCGGCGGGCGCGTCACTCCGGGCTGAAGGAGGCTGCTGCGCGTCTCCTGGCGCGCGCCACCGGGCCGAGCTGGAGCTGTCCGACGCTCGCGTGGCACCGGGGCCGAGCTGGGGCACCTGAACGCGCACGGCACCGGGCCGAGCTGGAGCTGTCCGCTGCGCACTGAGCCTTTAGATGTGCTCCCAGGAGCCGTTGACGCAGGTGGCGTAGCAGTCTCCGCTGCCCACGCAGGAGGTGCCCGCGTACACCCCGCCGATGCAGTAGCCGTTGGTCTTGGCGCTGCAGTAGACGCCCTGGCCTGGGCCGCCGCCGATGACGTAGCCGTTCGGGTAGTAAGCATTGTGCCAGACGCACCCGGAGGGCTGTGGCGCGCAGTAGATGCCATTGCCGTCGCACTTGACGTACCCGCTGCTGCCGTCCACCGAGATGCACGTGGTGTTGCCCTGACAGGACAGCTGCCGGCCATCGCTGCACGTCGCGTTGGCGGTACAGACCGACTGCTGAGTGACCCCGGACTCCTCGGTGGGAGCCGACATGGTCTCTTCGCCCGCCGGATCGACGTTGCAGCCAATCATGAGGGTGGTGAGCACCAGCGCCGCAGGGAGGACACGACCGAGGTTGGACACGGGAGAGGACCTTTCCGTTTTGATGGAAAATCAGGTTTTAACGGATTGTTCCTGTTCTCATAAGAGAAATCGTGCGCGAGCAGGTCCGACCGTGGATCCCTTGGCCCGCCGTCACTGACACGATGCGAACCGCTATCACCCCATCTCCGCTGACATAGCGCTTCCTGGAGATGGGCGAGCGCGCCACCGAACGATGAGGGCGGCGGCGGGAATCGAACCCGCGCCGGGCGGTGCGAAACCTCTAAGCCAGGGAAGGTAATTCCGTTCAGGGGGTAGCATGACTGCCTCCCTCTGAGGTGGGTAGCAAGAGCAGCGACAACGCTGCAACTTCGACCGCATCGAACTGACTCCATCCGAGAGGCGTGAGCTCCAACGAGCAGTGCGCGATGGCCGCCGGGGCGAGGCCCTGCGCGCTACTATCGTGCTGTGGAGTGCCCAAGGGGAGAGCGCCAACAGCATCGCCCGTGCCCTGGGAGTGACGGCCAGGACGATCTAC
>NZ_JBJMQP010000027.1:0-13268 GCF_045802625.1 Hyalangium sp.
GTGAGGGTGTGGGACGCCAGCAGCGGGAAGGCGTTGCACGTGCTGGAGGGGCACCAGGGCTGGGTGAGTACGGTGGCGTATTCGCCGGACGGAGCGCGGGTGGCGTCCGGCGGGGCTGATGGGACGGTGAGGGTGTGGGACGCCAGCAGCGGGAAGGCGTTGCACGTGCTGGAGGGGCACCAGGGCTGGGTGAGTACGGTGGCGTATTCGCCGGACGGAGCGCGGGTGGCGTCCGGCGGGGATGATGGGACGGTGAGGGTGTGGACACTGTCTCCGGTGGTTCGTGAAACGGTCCTGCTGGGCGGGCCAGAGGGGTGGGTAGCGCTGGCTCAAGGCACTCCCTTCTTCGTGGGAGAGGGGGACACGACCGGCCTGCTGCACTACACCTCTGGGGCCTGCGCCATGTCCGCCGCGCTGTGGCGTCCGCTCTTTCATCGCCCCGAAGCTCTCCGAGAGGCGCTTGCGGGCAAGCCCCTGGACATGAAGACACTCGGCTTGGAGACCTTCCAGTCCTGTGTTCAGGCTCTCCAGGCAGAGCGTCAGCGCCAGGGCCTTGCAAGGAGGCGCACGCCCCAGCGGCCCTTCCAGGCGTCCGTGCTCTCCCAGCCCCCCGAGCCACCGCCTGAACTCACCCTGACAGATTCTCAATTCATCCTCGAAATCGTCCGAGATGGACGCCGCCCTCCAGTCCAAGCGCGGTTGAGGGCCTCGCGAGTGAGCGCCGGCATGCGCTTCACCGCCTCGCTCCAACTGGCGGGCGCCCAGCGCATCGCGGCGTCCCAGGTTGCGCTCCAGCGCGACGAGGGCTCACTGGACACAGCCACGCTGGAACTCCAGCTCGACGTGCCAGGCGCTGGCGAGGGCGTGCTCACCGTCACCTCCCTCTCCGTCCTGGGCAGTGAACACACCGAGACGTTCGGCGTCTCTTTCGAGCTGGAGAACCCCTTCATCGTGGGAGCCTTCATCGACAACCCGCGAGACTTCTACGGCCGCAGCCGGGATCTCGCCGAGATCCTCTCCCAGCTCGAACAGGGCAACGTCGCGCTCATGGGCGAGCGGCGGATTGGGAAGACGTCAGTGCTTCACCACCTCCAGCATCGCCTCCAGGGCCGGTGCGAGCTGTTCATCCTCCAGGAGGACCCCGATTTTATCGAGGATCTCCCCTCGCTCATGGCCGAGCGGCTCGCGCCGGGAGGCAAGCGCGGCGCCAATGACTGGGAGACCTTGGATCACGCGGTCTCGGCGCGGCTGGAGGCGCTGGCCCGCTCACATGGGCGTGGGGCGCGCTTCACGGTCCTGATGGATGAGGCCCAGTTCCTCGCAAGCTCCGCTCGGGTGCGGCACGGGCTCCGGGCGCTCTTCCAGCGGCGCCAGCCCCAGGGCCTGCGGGGGGTGGTGGCAGGGCCGGTGGTCGAGATGCGCGTGCTGGGCAACGTGCAGAAGGGCTCACCCCTGCTCAACATCTTCGAGCCCTACCGCCTGGGCTCCATGAGCCCCGAGGAGCTTCGCGGGCTGCTGAGCACGCCTCTGGGGACCGAATACGCGGTGACGGAGGAGGCGGTGGCCCGGGTGGTGGCCTATTCAGGGGGCCGGCCGCTCATCGCGCAGAAGCTGGGGCGAGAAGTGCTCAAGCGGTGCCGGGCGGCTCGGCGCTTCCGCATCGAGGCGGAGGACATCGATCAAGCCTTCGATGGCACGGTGTTCGACTACCTGGTCCACGCGGCCTACAGCTACCCGAGCACGTGGGAGGCCCTGCCTGGAGAGGTGCGCGAGGTGTTGCGCCAGCTCGCGGGGCGCCCCGGCGCCGAGCAGGAGGAACTGGAGCCCCGGACGCTCCGGCTGCTGGACGCCGTGGGGCTGGCCAGCGTGGGCCACCGCCGCCTGGATGTAGCGCCCCCCTTCCTGCGCTGGATTCGAGAGGTGGCCTCATGATGTGGAGACCCAGTGGCGCGCTGAGTGATCCGAAGGAGGACTATCGCAGCCCCAAGGTGATCTCCGAGATTGTCCGGGAGGCCCGGCAGGGCGTTGCCGTGGTGGGAGTCAGCCGCCTGGGCAAGACGAGCCTGCTCTATCGCCTCAAGGAGCAGCCGGAGCTGCCTGGCTGCGTGCTCGTGGATGTCCATGAGGAGCCCAAGGCCACGCTCGACCAGATGAACGGCGAGGCGCAGTGCTTTCTCTTCGATGAGGCCCAGTACTTCGTGGGCTGGAAGAACGCGGAGCTGGTCGAACTCCGGCGGCGAATCGGAGGGCGCCGCTTCGTCATGGCGGGCTGGCCCACGCTGCTGAAGGACGAGCGGCCCCCAGAACTCGAGCGTCTCCTGAACAATGCCGTCATCCGGATGCTGGCCCCCTTCACGCTTCAGGAGACGGAGCGGATGGTGCGCCGGGAGTTGAGCGATCAACCCTTGGAGTGCGAGGCGAAGATCGTTCATGCCATCCACGAGGCGACGGGCGGTTTCCCGAACCTGATCGCCCGCTTCTGCCGCTACTTGTCGGACAACGAGCGGCGTCCGCTGCGTGCTCCGACGAAGAAGGATTCTCAGGACTTTCTCCATGCGCTCCGCGAGGCCATGGACCCGTTGCAATTGATCTATGGCTCGCTGCCTCCTCGGATGCAGGAGGTGCTGGATGAACACAGGGCGGGCCGGGAGGCACGTCTGGAGGCACTCAGCGAGACGGGCCTGATCCGCTCGGATGGGCGGCAGACGCGCTTCAGTGGCACACTCTTCAAGCTCGCCTGGGGGCCTGAGAGCGAGTGGCGCCCCGCCAGTCCCCCCGAGGTGTCGCGTGGGCCCGTGACGAGCGGAGACACCGGGGTGCACCGGCCTGTCTTCACCTGGCTTCACGTGTCGGATCTCCACTTCGGAGGCGGCGCCGCGTCGCACCGGCACAACCGGGAGGAAGTCCTCAAGGCGATGCTGGAGGATGTGCGAAGCCACAAGCCGTGGATCCCGGATCGGATCTTCGTCACGGGTGACATCGCATGGAAGGCGGACCCCCAGGAGTACCGGGAGGCGAGGTCCTGGCTGAACCAGCTCGCCGCGGTGGCGGGAGTGGACGCCTCGGCGTTGAGGCTCGTGCCCGGCAACCACGATGTGGATCGCGGCCTTACCAAGGGCCTCTCGGTCCGGCGGCACCACGGCGCGCTCCGAGACGAGAAGGCTTCGCAGGCGGTGGAGCGCGAGAAGCGCCCCGTGGCCCTGCTCGACGAGAGCCTCAAGGATTCGGCGATCCGCTCAGAGCTTCGCAAGAAGCTGGAAGCCTACGTCTCCTTCGTGAAGGAGATCGCGGCGCGGCACCCGGACAACGGAGCGGGAGAACCGCTGGACTGGGCGGAAGCCGTGGAGCCTGCGGCCGGGCGGCCCGGGCGGTTGTGGCTGGTGGGGCTATGCTCGGTGTGGGTGAGCGACGACGGGGATGGAGAGCGCAAGCTGTTCCTCGGCGAGGAGCAGTTGCGCGCGCTCAAGGACGTGGGGCCGCAGGATGTGCTGCTGGTGCTGACGCACCACCCGCCGGGGTGGCTGCACGGGGATTGCGAGACGCTGCTGCTCAGGCGCATGGCGGAGCGGGCGCACCACCTTCACCTGTGTGGGCACGTGCACAGCGCGGAGGCGCTGGCGCTGCGAGGCTTCGGGCGGACACGAGAATCCTTCCGGTTCGTGGCGGGAGCGGGCCATGGGGACGCAGAAGGGGAGCACGCCTACGCGTGGGGGGCGCTGCGCTGGAACGAGGCGAAGCGCCACTGGGAGCTGGGGTGGGCTCCGCGTGTCTTCGTGCCGGGAGAAGGGTGGAAGCGGGAGCGCAACCGGTACGACGTGGGGGACGATGGGTTCGCGTGGCAGCCCTTGCCGCTGCTGAAGTGGGAGCCTCCAGGCTCCGGGTGACGCACGAGTCACTTCGGCTGGGTGTCGGCAACCTTCTGCGGCGTGGGCGGCCGGGGCGCTGGGTGGGTGAAGATCGCCGGAGCCACCAGGTTCGCCTCCTCCTGGAAGCCGTTGCCTGTCGGCACGTAGAAGGCATCCACCCTGAAATCTCCCGCTTGAGGAATCCCGTCCTCGATGTGGAGGGCGCCGACGCACAGGAGGGTGGAGCCCATGTAGGCGCTCACGAGGTGGCCATCGGGGTTCAGCACGGCGAGGTGCTTATGGCGCTTCATCCTCTCGATGAGGGCCCGGCGAGAGACAGGCTTCCCCAGCTTGAGCTCCTCTGCCAGGAGGAAGGAGGCCAGGATGCGCGGCCCATAGGCGTATTGATTGCCGTCGTAAATCTTGAAGTGGAGCCACTCGACGAGATCGCTCGCCTGATCGACGGTCCATGCCTCTTGAGCGGGGAACTCCATCAAGTCCACTCCCGCTCTCAGCAGCAACACATCGAACTCATCCATCTGGGCGTAGCGCGCCTCGACTTGCTGTTCGGCGGTGATCACCTTGGGATGCGAGCATCCCCAGAGCGAAGCCACGGCCATGATCATGAGTGCGGAGCGCCCCCAACTCTTGGTCAACATGTCATCCCCCCTCAATCGACTGTCCGGAAGGATGACAGGAAATGCGGCGCTGCGATAGGGGTAAAGCACTCTCAGTTGGAGGCAGGACAGTGAGAGGGATTGAAGCCCCTCCACTGCTCACTTCAGGGCATTACAGTGGTGACGAACTTCGTCTTCCCATCCTCCACCTTGAGCACCACCGCCTGCTTCTCCGCGTCGCGCTTGGCATTGATGGTGATCTTCCCCGCCACGCCCGGGAAGTCCTTCGTCGTGGCGATGGCATCCCGCACCGCCTTGCCCGACAGGTCCGGCGCCCGCTTCATCGCGTCCACCGCCAGCTTCGTCGCGTCATACGCCAGCGCCGCCACGCTGTCCGGCAGCCCGCCGTAGGTCTGCTGGTACTTCTCGGCGAACGCCTTGAGCAGCGGATCCGGGTTGTCCAGCGCGTAGTGGTTCGAGAAGTAGCTCCCGTTCAGCGCCGAGCCGCCCAGCTCGAAGAGCTTCTCGGACTCCCAGCCGTCTCCGCCCAGCAGCGGCACCTGCAGCCCCAGCTCCCGCGCCTGCCGCGCGATCAGCCCCACGTCTGTGTAATACCCCGGCACGAACACCGCCTCCGGCCTGGCCTGCTTGATCGACGTGAGCTGCGCGCGGAAGTCCGTGTCCCCCTTCGAGTAGCTCTCGTTGGCGATGATCTTCCCGCCCATCTTCTGGAACTCCTCGATGAACACCTTCGCCAGTCCAATCGAGTACGCCGCCTTGTTGTCCGTGAGCACCGCCACCTGGCCCAGCTTCAGGTTCTCCCGCGAGAACTTCGCCATCACCAACCCCTGGAACGGATCAATGAAGCAGACGCGGAAGATGTAGTCGCCCTTCTGCGTCACCTCCGGTGCCGTCGAGGTGTATGAGATCTGCGGCACTCCCGCCGCCTGCGCCTTCTCCGCCATCGCCATCGACACCGACGAGGCCGCCTCGCCGATGATCACCGCCACCCGGTCCTGGGCGATCAGGCGCGTGGCCGCCTGCGCCGCCTCCTCGGGCTTGCCCTGGCTGTCATACACGCGCACCGCCAGCTTCTTGCCTCGCACTCCGCCCGCGGCGTTCGCCTCGTTGAGCGCCATCTCGATGCCGTTGCGCGCCGAGATGCCGAAGGTCGCCTCGCTGCCCGTCAGGCTGCCCACCTCGCCAATGAGGATGGTGTCCGGATCCGCCGGCGGGGGCGCCTTGGCCTCTGCCGCCGGAGTGCCCGTCGTGGGAGCGGGCGGGGGCTGCGTCTTCTTCTCGCAGGCCACCAGGGCCAGCGTGAGCGCGGTAAGCAACAGCAGGGCGGAATGGCGCATGGGCAGGCTTCCTCCAAGGAACGCCCTGTCTTCACACGTCCCCCGAGCCGCTTCAACCTCCAAGCCCCTTGCCCACCCTCCCGGCGGCCCAGCGGCGCTTCCTCCATTATAATGTGGACCGATTTAGTACGGTTTAAGTAGAGAGACGCCGCGAGCCGCGGCGTGCCCCGCGCCCAGGAGAGGAAACCGGATGTTCCGGATGAGCAAGATGACCGACTACGGCCTCGTGCTGCTGACCGAGCTGGCTCGGGAAGAGGGCACCACGCGCACGGCCCGTGAACTGGCCGAGGCCACCCGCGTCCCCCTGCCCTCGGTGAGCAAGGTGCTCAAGGGGCTGCAGGGCGTCGGCGTGCTGGTGTCCCACCGCGGCGCCACCGGCGGCTACGGGCTGTCGCGGCCCGCGGCGGCCATTCCCCTCACGCAGATCATCACCGCGCTGGAGGGCCCCGTGGCCCTCACCGAGTGCGTGCAGCACACCGGGAGCGAGCCCGCCTGTGAGCTCGAGTCCGTGTGCCGCGTCCGAGGCCACTGGCGCGTCATCAACCAGGCCATCCAGGACGCGCTCGGCCGGCTGACGCTGGCGGACCTGTGCGCTCCCACCCCGCGCGTCGAGCGCCTCGTCGGGCTGAACCTGCCCGCGCGCCCGGCCACCACTGGAGGGCTCACTTCATGAGCACCGACACCATTCAAGAGCTGACCCGCCGTCAGTACCAGGCCGGCTTCGTCACCGCCGTGGAGGCGGACACGCTGCCGCCCGGGCTGAACGAGGACGTCATCCGCGTCATCTCCCAGAAGAAGGGCGAGCCGCAGTTCCTCCTCGACTGGCGCCTCAAGGCCTACCGCCACTGGCTCACCCTGAAGGAGCCGCGCTGGCAGAAGGTCCACTACAACCCCATTGACTACCAGGCCATCCGCTACTACTCGGCGCCCAAGCAGAAGCCCAAGCTGGACAACCTGGATCAGGTGGACCCCGAGATTCTGCGCACCTACGAGAAGCTCGGCATTCCGCTCGAGGAGCAGAAGCTGCTGCAGAACGTGGCGGTGGATGCGGTGTTCGACTCGGTGTCCGTGGCCACGACTTTCAAGGACAAGCTGGCCAAGGCGGGCGTCATCTTCGGCTCGTTCTCCGAGGCCGTGCGCAATCACCCCGAGCTCATCGAGCGCTTCCTGGGCTCGGTGGTGCCGTACTCGGACAACTTCTTCGCCGCGCTCAACTCGGCCGTCTTCAGTGATGGCTCGTTCTGCTACGTGCCCAAGGGTGTGCGCTGCCCCATGGAGCTGTCCACCTACTTCCGCATCAACGCGGCGGAGACGGGCCAGTTCGAGCGCACCCTCATCGTCGCGGACGAGGGCGCCACGGTGAGCTACCTCGAGGGCTGCACCGCGCCCATGCGTGACACCAACCAGCTGCACGCCGCGGTGGTGGAGCTGGTGGCGCTGGAGGGGGCCAACATCAAGTACTCCACGGTGCAGAACTGGTACCCCGGCGACGCCGAGGGCCGCGGTGGCATCTACAACTTCGTCACCAAGCGCGGCATCGCCCACAGGGGCTCGAAGATTTCGTGGACGCAGGTGGAGACGGGCTCGGCCATTACGTGGAAGTACCCCAGCGTCATCCTCAAGGGGGATGACTCGGTGGGCGAGTTCTACTCGGTGGCGCTCACCAACCACCGGCAGCAGGCGGACACGGGCACGAAGATGGTGCACATGGGCCGCAACACCCGGAGCACCATCGTCTCCAAGGGCATCTCCGCCGGCCATGGGCAGAACACGTACCGGGGGCTGGTGCGGGTGCTCAAGAACGCCGAGGGCGCGCGCAACTACACCCAGTGCGACTCGCTGCTCTTGGGCAGCCAGTGTGGCGCGCACACGCTGCCCTATATCGAAGTGAAGAACGCGTCCGCGCAGGTGGAGCACGAGGCGTCCACGTCCAAGATTGGCGAGGACCAGCTCTTCTACTGCCAGCAGCGCGGCATCTCGAAAGAGGACGCGGTGTCGATGATCGTCAACGGCTTCTGCCGCCAAGTCTTCAAGGAGCTTCCCATGGAGTTCGCGGTGGAGGCGCAGAAGCTGCTCGGGGTGAGCCTGGAAGGGAGTGTGGGGTAGACATGCTGCTGAGCGTCCGCAATCTGCACGCGCGCATCGGGGACAAGGAGATCCTCAAGGGCATCAACCTGGAGCTCCAGCCCGGCGAGGTCCACGCCATCATGGGCCCGAACGGCTCGGGCAAGAGCACGCTGTCCCAGGTGCTCGCCGGCCGGGAGACGTACACCGTCACTCAGGGCGAGGTGCTCTTCGACGGGAAGGACCTGCTGGCGCTGCCGGCCGAGCAGCGCGCCACGGCGGGCGTGTTCCTGGCGTTCCAGTACCCGGTGGAGATTCCGGGCGTGGGCAACCTGCACTTCCTGCGCACCGCGCTCAACGCGCAGCGGCGCTCCCAGGGGCTGGAGGAGCTGGACGCCATGGACTTCCTGGCGCTGGCCAAGGAGAAGATGAAGCTGGTGCAGATGGATCAAGGCTTCCTGAACCGCTCGGTCAACGAGGGCTTCTCCGGCGGCGAGAAGAAGCGCAACGAGGTGTTCCAGATGTCGGTGCTCCAGCCGCGCCTGGCCATCCTCGATGAGACGGACTCGGGCCTGGACATCGACGCGCTGCGGATTGTGGCCGGCGGCGTCAACGCGCTGCGCTCGAAGGAGCGGGGGATGCTCGTCATCACCCACTACCAGCGGCTGCTCGACTACATCGTCCCGGACAAGGTGCACGTGATGGCCGCCGGGCGCATCGTCATGTCCGGGGACAAGGACCTGGCGCTGGAGCTGGAGAAGAAGGGCTACGCGTGGGTGGACAAGCTGGCCCCCCAGGCGGGACGGGAGGCGCGCCCGTGAGCGCGGGGCTCCAGCACTACCTCGATGTGGCTCAGCGCTTCCAGGAGGCGAACCCGGGCGCTCCGCTGTGGCTGCGCTCGTTCCGGGAGCAGGGGCTCTCGGAGCTGTCGCGCCGGGGCTTCCCCACGACTCGCAACGAGGACTGGAAGTACACGGATGTGGCGCCCATCGTCTCGCGCCCGTTCGCGCCCGTGGCGGCGCCCTCGAAGGTGGAGCTGAAGGCCCGGGTGGAGCAGCTCGCCCTGCCGGGGCCTCGGCTCGTCTTCGTGGATGGCTGGCACTCGCCCGAGCTGTCCTCGCTGGCGGGGCTGTTCGCGGGGGTGACGGTGAAGCCCTTGCGCCAGGCCGTGCGCGAGGACGCGGATGCGCTGGCGGCCGTGCTCGGCCGGCGGGCCCGCTTGGAGACCAACCCCTTCATCGCGCTCAACGCGGCGCTGCTGAACACGGGCGCCTTCGTGCAGGTGCGGCAGGGGGCCGTGGCTCCCAGCCCCGTGCAGCTCATCTTCCTGTCGTCCGGAGCGCAGCCGGAGCCGGTGCTCTCCAGCCCGCGCGTGGTGGTGGTGGCGGGCGCGAACAGCGAGGCGGCGCTGGTGGAGCTGTATGCCGGGCTCGACGGCGGTGCCTCGTTCACCAACGCGGTGACGGAGGTGGTGCTCGGCGAGAACGCGCGGCTTCACCACTACAAGCTCCAGGCGGAGCCGGACGCGGCCTTCCACGTCGCGAGCCTCCACGCCGAGCAGGCCCGGGACAGCCGGCTGGCCTCGCACGCCTTCGCGCTGGGTGGGGCGCTGGCTCGCAACGAGGTGAGCTCGGTGTTCGCGGGCGAGGGCGGTGAGTGCGTGCTGAACGGGCTCTACGTGGGGCGAGGGTTGCAGCACCTGGACAACCGCACGGAGCTGGATCACGCGGTGCCTCGCTGCACCAGCCGCGAGCTGTACAAGGGCGTGTTGGATGGACGCTCGCGCGGCACCTTCCACGGGCGCGTGCTGGTGCGCCCGGATGCGCAGCGCACGGACGCGAGCCAGACCAACCGCAACCTCCTGCTCTCGGAGGAGGCGCTGGTGGACACGCGTCCGCAGCTCGAAATCCTCGCGGATGACGTGAAGTGCGCTCACGGCGCGGCGGTGGGCCGGCTGGACGAGCAGGCGCTCTTCTATCTCCGCGCTCGCGGCATCCCCAAGGCCGAGGCGGAGCGGCTGCTCACCTACGCCTTCGCCAGCGAGGTGGTGGGGGCGGTGACATTGGAGCCGCTGCGGGCGCGGGTGGAGCAACTGCTGGCGGCGCGGTTGCCGGGCGGGGCTCGGCAGGAGGTGGTGGCATGAGTGGGACTCGACTCGACGTCGCGAAGGTGCGCGCGGACTTTCCCATCCTCCAGCAGGAGGTGAGGGGCCGGCCGCTGGTGTACCTGGACAGCGCCGCCTCCGCGCAGAAGCCGCAGGCGGTCATTGACGCCATCTCGCACTTCTACACGCACGACAACGCCAACGTGCACCGCGGGGTCCACTTCCTCTCGGAGCGCTCCACCGCCGCCTTCGAGGCCGCGCGAGAGAAGGTGGCCCGGTTCCTCCACGCGAAGGACTCGAAGGAGATCGTCTTCGTGCGCGGCACCACCGAGGCCATCAACCTGGTGGTGAGCTCCTTCGGCCGGAAGAACATCGGCGCGGGCGATGAGGTGCTCATCACCGGGCTGGAGCACCACGCCAACATCGTCCCCTGGCAGATGCTGTGCGAGCAGGTCGGCGCCAAGCTCAACAGCATCCCCGTGGACGCGCATGGAGATCTGGCGCTGGAGCGGCTGGACGAGCTGCTCACGCCGCGCACCCGCATCCTCGCGGTGACGCACGTCTCCAACGCGCTGGGCACCGTAGTGCCGGTGAAGGAGCTCATCCGCCGGGCGCACGCCAAGGGCATCCCCGTGCTGGTGGATGGCGCCCAGGCGGTGACGCACTTTCCCGTGGACGTGGTGGATCTGGACTGCGACTTCTACGCCTTCTCCGGCCACAAGCTCTTTGGCCCCATGGGCATCGGCGTCCTCTACGGCAAGAAGGACCGCCTGGAGTCCATGCCTCCGTACCAGGGCGGCGGCGACATGATCCTCTCCGTCACCTTGGAGAAGACGATCTACAACCGCGTGCCGTACCGCTTCGAGGCGGGCACGCCGGACGTGGCGGGCGCGGTGGGGCTCGGCGCGGCCATCGACTACCTGCGGCAGGTAGGGCAGGAGGCCATCGCGGCGCATGACCGGGAGCTGCTCGCCTACGCGGAGGAGACACTGGGCCGCGTTCCGGGCCTCCGCATCCTGGGCCAGGGGCGCGAGCGCTCCGGCCTGGTGTCCTTCGTGATGGAGGACATCCACCCGCATGACATCGGCACCATCCTGGATCGCGAGGGCGTGGCCGTCCGCACCGGACACCACTGCGCGCAGCCGCTGATGCAGTGCTTCGGCGTGGCCGCCACCGTCCGCGCCTCGATGGCGCTCTACAACATGCGCGAGGACGTGGATGCGCTCGTGCGCGGGCTCCACAAGGTGCGGGAGGTGTTCGGATGAGCTCGGACCTGCAGGATCTCTATCAAGAGGTGGTGCTGGACCACGGCAAGCGCCCGCGCAACTTCCGCGAGGTGGAGGGCGCCAACCACCGCGCCCAGGGCCACAACCCCCTGTGCGGCGACCAGCTCACGGTGACGATCAAGGTGGAGGGCGGCGTCATCCGCGACGTGGGCTTCCAGGGCCAGGGGTGCGCCATCTCCCGCGCGTCCGCGTCGCTGATGACCGGAGCGGTGAAGGACCGCACCCGCGAGGAGGCCGAGCAGCTCTTCGAGCAGGTGCACAAGCTGGTGACGGAGGGGCCGGCCGGGGTGGACACCGAGGCGCTCGGCAAGCTGGCCGTCCTGTCCGGAGTGAGCGAATTCCCGGCGCGAGTGAAGTGCGCGAGCCTCGCCTGGCACACGCTGCGCGCGGCGCTCCGCGGTGAGGCGGAGTCGGTCTCCACGGAGTAGGGAGGGCCTATGCGAGGAGGGTTGGTGGTACTCGAGCGCGAGTGCGAGGCGACGCTGATCCCCAGCGGGGACCGGGTGATGATCCCTGCCGGAACGGAGCTGAGCATCATGCAGTCGCTGGGCGGCAACGTCACCGTGCAGTCGGAGGCGACGGGGCAGCTCTTGCGCATCGCCGCCAGGGACGCGGCCGTGCTGGGCGAGGAGTACGCGCAGGCGGCCAAGGCCCTCGAGCCGGAGCCGGCGGCGGATGGCGCCTTCGACGAGGCCCGCGTGTGGGAGCAGCTCCGGACGGTGTACGATCCGGAGATCCCCGTGAACATCGTGGAGCTGGGGCTGGTGTACCAGTGCAAGGCCACGCCGCTGCCCGAGGGCGGCCAGCGGGTGGACATCCAGATGACGGTGACGGCGCCCGGCTGTGGCATGGGCCCGGTGCTCGTGGAGGACGTGCGCAGCAAGGTGTCGAGCGTGCCCGGCGTGAAGGAGGCCCACGTGGAGCTGGTGTGGGAGCCTGCCTGGGATCAGAGCCGCATGTCGGACGTGGCGCGGCTGCAGCTCGGATGGATGTAGCGCGGCCCGGTGCTCAATTGGGGGGGATGGGCGCGGGTGTCAGCCGATCGCCGGGGGCCTGAGGGAGCAGGACGCGGAAGGTGGCGCCCTTGCCCGGGGAGCTCTCGGCGGTGATCTCTCCGCCCAGGCCCAGGACGATGCCGTAGCAGACGCTCAAGCCGAGGCCGGAGCTGGAGCCGACGCGCTTGGTGGTGAAGAAGGGCTCGAAGACGCGGCTGAGGTGCTCTGGGGCAATGCCCTTGCCGTTGTCCTGGACCTCGACGGCGATGCGGCCGTCCTCCTGCAGGCTGGTGGCCACGCGAAGGCTGGGAGCGGTGCCAGAGGTGGAGTCCTTGAGGGCCTGGGCGGCATTGGCCAGCAGACCGAAGAAGACCTGCTGCAGGCCGTTCTCGCTGGCGAACACTGGAGGGATGTCCTGGAAGTCGCGCACCAGGCGGACCTCGGAGGGCAGCAGCGGGTGCACCTCGCCTAGAGCGTGCTCGAGCACCTCATGCACATCCACCCGAGTACGCGGGGCATCGTCCAGCCGGGAGAAGGACTTCACTTTCTGGATGATGCGGCGGATGCGCTCGGCGCCCTCGAAGGACTCGGCGCATACCTCCCTCAGCTCCTGCACTTCGCTGGGGTTCAGGCGAGAGGGCTCCAGCTCCAGCTGGGAGCGCAGGTAGCCGAGGTTGGCCAGGATGAAGCTCAGCGGATTGTTGATCTCATGAGCCAGGCCCGCGGAGAGGCGGCCCAGGGCCTCCAGGCGCTGGGACTGGACCAGGCGGGTGTTGGCAGCGCTGAGCTGGCGCGAGCGCTCCTCGACGGCGCGGGTGAGGTTCTCCATGTGCAGGCGGTTGGTGCGCAGCAGCTCCCACTTCTCGGTGAGGGCGAAGGCCAGCTGACGCACCTCGATGCCATCGAAGGGCTTGCGAAGGATGAGCAGGCGCTGGGACAGCCCCAGCTTGTGCATCATCTCTTCCCAGGAGTAGTCGGCGTAGGCCGAGCAGATGACGA
>NZ_JBJMQP010000028.1:0-3881 GCF_045802625.1 Hyalangium sp.
ATCTTCTGGGTTCCGCTGGATCAACCTGCGGACGATGGAGCGCAGCGGATGTGCTAGAGGCTGGGTGATCTCGTCCACTTCTTCCCGGGTGAACGTGGCAGCCCGCAGGATGCAGTCTTCGGCATGGTCCGGTAGGTCTGCCTCCATGGCCGTGATCGCCGCGTCTAGAACCTGCGCCTTGACCTTCGTGGTTAGCGCCTCCTCCAAGTCGTCGGGCCGCACTGTGGTCGTGCTGTAGAGGTGGCGCCACGTGGACAGTTCCAGCAGCACCAACCCCAGCGAGAACAGATCCGAGCGCGGATCCGTCTCCTCACAGAGCAACGCCTCGGGGGAGCAATAGAACACGTCGCCATGAGGGCGCGGCAGCGTCGAGGCCACTCGGCCCGGGAGCAGAGAGCGGGCGCGGGCGAAGTCCGTCAGCATCACCCCTCCCTCTGGCTCCAGGAAGATGCGGGCGGGGTTCAAGTCCCGATGAACGATGCCCAGCGGGGCGCCGTTCTCGTCCTTGCAGGTGTGCGCGTAGTGCAGGGCGCCCGCAACCTCGGCGCCCACGTAGAGGCAGAACGCTGGGGATAGCAACTTCTCGCGCATCTGCGAGTAGGTGATCAGGGTGTTGATCGAGGTGCCCTCTACACGGTCGGATACGATGTAGAGAACGCCTTGGATTTCGTAGGGCCCGAGGATGCGGGCGATCCTCGGGTGACGCAGGTACGTGGCGAGGTGGGCCTCTTCCCGGAGCCGGGCGCGCATCCTCTCTAGCGTTTCGGGATCGTCGGACGACGTAGGCGGCAAGCTGCGGACGATGACTTCCCGCAGGCGCTTCTTCTCGGTGCGTTCAAAGGCTGGGATGGTCCTTTCCCCAAGCCTGGATTGGGCTAGCTCTTCGACCAATGGACGCGACAGATCCACCTCATACGAGAGATCGCCGTGAGAGAAGAGAATCACCCCCGGGACGCTCCAGGGCTGCCGAGAAGTAGCCATGCGGGATCGACTCCTGGCGGCGCGCGAGAGGGCGCCGCAACGGAGCGAAACACTACCCAGCATGTGCCATGGAATGGAACGACGCTGAAGGTTGGGAGCGGCGCGATCCTTGGCTACAGCGTCAGCGGAACGCCCCAGCAGGCGAGCCTCGACGCGCGGGCTTCACGCGCCCAGCTTCACCTGTCGGACGCGCGAGGCTCCACCGGCCCCGGCTCACCTCCATTGCTTATCAACGATTCGCGTAGAGGACACCTTCGACGCCACAGGGGCGCCCGGCTTCGAGCCCTCGCGCTTTGGCGAGCCCAATGCGCCCCCGTTCTCCAATTCGAGGCAGATCGGCACGGTGCGCCCGCCTGGAAGGTGGGCGCGCAGATAGCGCCCGTAGATGCGATCTCCCGTCGTCCACAGGTGCCCATCTACCCGCATCCCCGCAGGGGCCTTGCCTTCTGGCCTGATCAGCGCCCCCGTAACGGGCCCATCCTTCCAGGCGGCCAAAGGTTGCTCGCGTCCCTCTTCATAGCTCCCCTTGGTTACGTCCAACAGGATGCCGGGCCCATTGCCGCCCACGGGCCAATCTAGCTCCTCCATCGCCTTGATGGCTTCCTCGGGGCATGGCTCGGGATCCGGGCGCGTCTGCACGCCAGTGCAGCCCGCCTCAAGCCATGCAACGGAGGCCACGAGGAGCGCGCACCTCTCAACCTTCGAGAGAACGCGCCGACCGCTGGCCTTCTGGACTTGTGGCGGGATGGGTACGCCGTTGGTGAAAGTCGGGGAGTTGTCGGGCAGCTTCACGGACGGGCTCGCCTCCTTCTGGGTAGGGAGCGGGGAGGCTAACCGTTCGGGGCGGCTTGTCGGCTTTTCGGCCAGAGTGCTTGAGGCAGGGAGTTGATCCGCTGGTGCGCTCCTGGCCACGGGTAGCGGCTCGGGTTGCACTGGCCGATGCAGTAGGGAAGCGGCCACGACTGCCGCGAAGACGGAGAGCGCCAGCGGCCCGACGAACACCGGACGCCGCCACGCACGGCGCGGGCTGTGGTGCGTAGCAACCCCCGCAGCAGAAGGCTCGGGCGCCGCATCCGCTGACATTGGCGCTGGCGCTACCTGCACCGGAGCAGGCACGGGCGCCGCATCTGCTGGTGCTACCTGCACCGGGAGCGGATGGGAAGGGAGCAGTTCCTGCGGGCCTTCGGGTTCTCGCGCTTTGACTGGCTCTGGCTCCCCTTCGGAGGGTTCTGACAGTAGCTGCGCGGCTGCCGGGTGAATGCCGAGATCGCGCCAGTCGTCCCCCTCGAAACGCGCCAAGTCCACCAGCGGGCGCCGCGCATCCTTGGCCGTCGCGGGCCGCACCTCCAAGTCGCGACTGATCAGCTTCATCACGTAGGCGCTCAACTCCACCGGAACGCGCCCCTGGGTTGCCCGGTGCGGGGTGGGCGGCTCGATCAGCACGTTGCCAAGGAGGGGCCGCGTCTCGCCGCGCGTCGGCGTCGGGTTCGTCAGCACGTCGTAGAGGTTGGCACCGAGCGCGAAAATATCGTCCGTCGCCTTGAACGTGTAACGGGCTCCGGGCTTGAGGCGGTTTTCATCCCAGAAACGTTGAGCCTCGGGGCTGCGGTTGCGCGGCGTTCCAGGGGGGAGCGGGCCATCCGTCAATTCCTCGGCGGTCGCGTAGTCCGCCGCTCCAAAGTCGATGATCACCGGCTCGCCGTCCTTGGTGACCATGATGTTTCTCAGGCTCAAGTCCCGATGGAACACGCCTCGCGCGTGCATGTGCTCCAGGGCATCAAACAGCTTCAGGAACAGGACGACGACTTCATGCGGCGTCGGACTGGTCCGCTCGACCCAGCGGGCGAGCGTGTAGCCGTCCACGAACTCGAGAACGATGTAGTGAAAGCCTGAGCGCGCATGCGGCCAGCGGCCATGGGCCAACATGCGGATGATGTGCCGGTGGTTGAGTTGCTGAAGGCAGGCCACCTCGCGCCGCGCACGCGCGTCCGTCTGCCTCGGATCAAGGCTCCGCTCGGTCTGACAGGCCACCTTGAGCGCGAAACGCTCGCCGTCCTTCTCTACCTCGTAGACCACGGCATACCCGCCGTTCCCGATGCGTCGGACAATACGCCAGTCGCTCACCATCTGGCCGGGATTCAAGTCCAAGGGATCAAAATCCGCGAACATGCCGCGCACCTCTCGCCAGTGGCTACAGCGTCACCTGGGGAACGGACAGACAGCGGCTCCCGTCACCGTTGCACACCCGCACGGTGTGGGGTGCCTCTAGCCATTCTTTGGGCTGCTCACGCGCAGGCATCTCCACTTCCACGGCCACTCTCACCACACCGCCCGGGGGGATGGTTGCTTGCCCTGAGAGCACCGCGCGAGCGCGGCGCGGCTCCCCTCCTGCGGGCGTCACCTCTGCCCACGCGGGCGCCCACGGCTCCCCCCCGATGTTGCTCACCTCCAGCACAACGACGCTCCACGTCGGCCCCCCAAGGCCCCAGCACACGAGAGGGCGAAGTTCCCCCCCGCGCGCCTCATAGCACCCTAGCTCAAAGCCTCGTCCCGTCAGGCCCTGCTTGTTCACGAAGCCCGCGAGCGCCACGGCGGCCGGGCTCAAGGCTGCGGGCCGAGCCTTCAACGCCTCCAGTTCCTTAGCTTGCGCCTCGCACCGCTCGCGCGTGGCGGACAGTTCCACGCGGCACGCCTCGACGGTTTGCTGCGGGCGGCTCACGTTCACCAAGCCATCCGCCGTGCCCGGCTGCCCGGTCAGCAGGAACACGACGCTTGCGGGCGAGCCCTCGCGGTAGGTGACTCGCAGCGCGAGCCGTTCGCCACTCCCGAGTGCCACTGCGGGCGAGAGCGTCACGCCTGCATCACTCACCTCGAACACGGGGAACCGGTCGCGCCCCTCC